>JAWOAO010000274.1:0-7357 GCA_046498485.1 Marinobacter sp.
TTGATCTGGAACAGGGTGTTGGTGTCATTGGTGATGGCGACCACGGCACCCTGAACACGGTATCGGGCGTTGGTGATCAGCGCGCTAGTGGTGGTTTTGGCAGCAATGACCAGGCCGTCACCCAGATAGCTGTCATCCAGATTGAAGGCCATCAGCGAGCCATCGGGTGTGGCGGCGCCCTGGCCCATGTCGGGGCGGCCGAAGGGTTCACCGGGCTGGTTTTCGAACAGGCTCAGGCGGCCAATGTATTGGTCGCCCTGGCTGAGGCGGGACAGGCGGTTGGCCAGGTTCCAGGCATTGCGTTGGGTGCCTGTCCCGGCCCGCACCCGTCCCGCGGCATCTCGGGCCAGCTGGAAGTGTTTCAGGTCTGCCATGGCCATTAACTGATCGCCCTCTGGGCGGCCGGTTTGCCAGCTGCCGTGGCCGGTTTCGAACACGATGGGGTCATCAATACCGCCAAACCGGGGCGCCAGATAGACCAGGTTGTAAGCGCTGTCCGCCATGGTCGACAGTGAGAATCCGTCACTGCGCTGCAGATGCAGCTCAAACACCGACAGGTAATGCTCCTCAAGGGTTTCCCTGCGCTTGAGCTTGCCGCCACTGTGCTCCAGCGCAATGGCTTTGCCGGCGGAGAAATAACTGGCCAGCACGCGATCCGGGCCCCGGCTGGCATCGGCCGGCGCGGAGGTGAACGCATCCAGATAATAAGGGTTGCGGGTCCAGCCATTGAGCCGGCTGCTGTCCCGGCCGGTGATGCTTTGATACAGGGATCTGCCCGCTAACAGGCGCGCCGGAGCGGTCTGGCCTTGCGACAACGCCGGGGTAAGGGTCGCCGCGCCGGGGGCGCTGGAATGGCTGTTACCGGCCCAGACCTCAGAGCTCCGGTTAAAAAAGGTCTGGCTGCCGGTGCCGTCCGCACCATGAATCAGCGCCTGCCGGTGGTAGGGAATATCGGTCGCCAGCGAGGTCACGTTAAGGTTGAACGCTTCCAGCGAGGTCAGCGTCAGGGCCGGGTAGAGGTAGGCTGAGCCGGTGTCTGTCAGTCGCTCCTCCTGAGTGGTGCGAACCCCCCATTGGCCGGCGCCGAAGGCGCTGGGCTCGCGAAAGGTCTGGCCCAGTTCCAGCCCGAGAAAGACCGAATTGTAGTCCGCGGAACTGGCCTGAATGCTGTCGGAGTTGCCCTGGCCGAGAACGGCATAAGCGGCCATGGCCTCGACGTAGGCTTTGAAATCGGCCCGGGCATCCAGGCTCGCCAGCGCCGAGGCGATACTGGCATTGCTGTCGATATCAATTTCGAAATCATGAACCTGATCGGCCAGCGTGCCCCAGACATAGCGGTTCAGGCACAAACTGCTGTCGACGCAGTTCATCACCGTTTGAAAGTCGATAGCGTCGTAACCGCCCAGGCCTTGCTGCACCAGGTAATGGGAAAACGGGTTCACTTTAACGTCGCGGTCGGCGTCCGCCGCCAGGGCTTTCAGTGTCACGCCCTGATAGGAGGCGGCAATCACCACATCGGGGCCCACCGGCACAGCCTTGTCAAAGGTCAGAATGAGGTTGCCGTCGTCATCGGTGGCGGTGCTGTAGGCTACGCTGCCCAGATCTTCTTGCAGTGTGTAGTCGGTCCGGTAGACCGTCACCCGCTCGGGCACCACAATGTTCAGGTTTCGGCGCGTTGCTTCCGCCTGGGGCGCGATGTGGGCCGGCACTTCCATGGTGACCCGCACCTCATTTGGCTTTAATCCGCGGGCGTTGCTGGAATCGCCGGTGCTACCGGAGCTGAAATCATCCAGGGCATTCACCACAGGGCCGAAACGGTTCGGAATCTGGCTGGCGCCGTCAATGGCACTGTCGCCTTTGCAGGCCGTCACTAGCAGGGCAGTAACCACAACAGGGGCGAGCTTGAATCTCATGCGGAACAATCCGGATTAAAAGTATCCGGCAAGCCTAGCAGTAAGGCGAAGGGCAGAGCGTGAAGAGAAGCACGAAACGGTTACCCGGCTTCTGTTCAAGGCCGGGTAAGCGTTTCGGGAAACACAGCGGAGCGTTTAGAAGAAAATCTTGATGCCAGCCAGAACGCCTTCGTCCAGATTGATATCCGGAGAGCCAGCACGGTCAAGCTCGGTATTCAGGTAACGGTAGCCGGCAAACACTTCGGCGTTGCGGATGACCCGGTAGCTGCCACGCAGTTCTACGCTGGTCATGTCGTCGGAATCCCCGAACGACAGAATGCTCGGCGCGTAGTGCAGGCTGCCGGTGAACGACAGGCCGGGAACATCCGGTACATTGACTGTGGCAAAACCACCCAGGCCAATGGCGCCGCCGTCATCATGGTCGTCATCCCAGGCAATACCGCGCAGACCAATACCGGCCGTGGTCGGCAGGTTGCCGATGGCGGTACAGCCCTGGGCGTGGAAATCGACATTGCCGATGTGGCTGCTGCCTTCGAGATAGGTGTAGCCGGTACCCAGTTGCAGTTCATCCTGAGGGCCGAAAAAGTTGACCTGGGCCTTGACCGAGTCGTTGGTCAGGCTCAGGTCCAGATCACTGGCGAATACCGGAGCGGCGGCCAGCGCCAGTGCTAACGCAGAAATGCGGGTTATGTTCATAAGGACACCTTGGTTGCTTTCGTTATGGGTTCGGGCCGGCCAGGCGGGCCGGCCTCCGCGATCGTTAAGATTGACGGCGATGGTAACGACCTGCCCACCGCATCACAACTTAAATGCCGGTAAGTCATTGCCAAGGCAAGGCTTGGGCCGGTCAGACCGGTGCCGGATGTTAATGCTGGGTGGCGTCGTCGCCCTGGTCCAGGTCATCCGGCGACACATTCTCCGCCGGCACCCGGTATTCCTCGTTGGCCCAGGCACCCAGATCGATCAGCTTGCATCGGTCTGAGCAAAACGGTCGCCATGGGCTGGCATCGCTCCATTCCACGGATTTTTTGCAGGTAGGGCATTCAACATTCATAGTAAATCGTCCGGGCTGTGGGTGTCGCGCTGGCACTCAGGAAGTGGCAGCAGCTGGGCAGTATTGTTCCAGTACTGCCCGCAGCATTTCAAGGTTGACAGGTTTGGCGACAAAGGCATCCATGCCCGCCGCCCGGCACCGTTCCTCATCTTCTTCCATGGCACTGGCGGTCAGCGCCACCACCGGCACCCGGGCCCGGTAATTGTCTTTTTCCCAATCCCGTAACCGGCCGGTGGCTTCAAAACCGTCCATGCGCGGCATCACGCAGTCCATGAAAATCACATCAAACGGATGCTCTTGCCAGAGCGAAGACGCGGCCTGGCCATCGTTGGCCGTCATCACCTCACAGCCCAGCTTTTCCAGCAGCCGGCGGGTGAGGGTGCGATTAACCGGGTTGTCCTCCACCAGCAAAACCCGCATCCGGCCGCAGGGTATGCCCTTCTGGGTCGGCGATACATCGGTGATCGTCTGCAGCGAGAACCGGGTCAGAAACCGGCGCTCCTGTTTTTCAACGTCCAGCAACAGCTGGTTCAGAATCGGGATCAGGTAAGACTCCCGCAAGGATTTGCTCAGAAACGCATCGGCACCGGCCTGGCGAAAATGCTCGGCATCGCCCCGGTGCGGGTTGGATGCGAGGATCAGCAGGCGCATGTCGGTCCACTGCGGGTTGCCGCGAATCTGCCGGCACAGCAAGTCGCTGTCCATGTCCGGAACAAAGCCGTCAAGCACGATGGCGTGGTAGGGGTCGCCGGCATCAAAAGCCTGGCGCAAGGAGGTCAGTGCTTCCCCGGCGGCCTTCACCGCTTCGATCTGAACCTCGTAACGGGCCAGCATCTCCAGCGTCATCTTGCGGGATAGCTCATAGGAATCCACCACCAGGATTCTGCGGCCCCGCACCTTGTGGGCGTCTGGCCGGATCCGGGTTGCGCCCGTGCGGGCTTCCTGCAGCTGCAGCTCGACCCAGAAGGTGGAGCCCTGGCCTGGCCGGCTCTCGACATCCATCGAGCCGTCCATCAGCTCGATCAACTGCCGGCAGATGGTCAGGCCCAGCCCGGCGCCGGGCAGTTGCCGCTGAAACCGCTGCCCCAGCTGCACGTAGGGCTCGTACATCAGCGGGATGTCTTCCGGGTTGATGCCGATCCCGGTATCTTCCACCGCCAGCCGCAGGCGAACCTTACCTTCCCGGCGGCCCAGCATCTCGACGCTGATCAGCACATGCCCGGAATCGGTAAACTTGATGGCGTTGGATAACAGGTTCAGCAGCACCTGACGAATCCGGATCGGATCGCCCACCATCGCCCACGGCAGGGTTTCATCCACCCGCATTTCCAGTGCCAGCCCTTTCTCCCGGGCCCGTGACCCCAGCATGTGAATCAGATCATTCAGGGTTTCCCGCAAGTCAAAACGAATGGCCTCCAGCTCCAGCTTGCCCGCTTCCATGCTGGAGATATCCAGCAGGTCGTTGATGATGGCAGACAGGCTTTCCGAGGCGTTGAGCAGGGTGTGCACATAATCCCGCTGCTCCTGATCCAGCGGGGTATCGGTCAGCAGGTTGGCGTAGCCGAGCACGGATTGCAGCGGGATGCGCAGCTCATGGCTGACGTTGGCCAGGAACCGGTTCTTGGCATGGTTGGCGCGAATGGCTTCATCCCGCTCGCCCTGGCTCTGGAGGGTGGTCTGGCGCAGGGAGCGGGTGTCTTCAAGAATCTGCAGGCGCATCTTGTTCAGCGCCTGTTCAAGCTCAGACAACTCGTCTGGCCGGCGCGGCGGCTTGCGGCGCAGTTTCAGGGGGTCGACCAGCGCATCCAGGTTGAGTTTGGCGGCGTAATCGGCCATGGCTTCCAGGTGTCTTGACAGGGCGAACCGGACGATCAACAGCAACCCCAGCGTGCCCAGCATTACCACCATGGACTGAAACAGCAGCGTCAGCAGCGCCTGATCAAAAAGGTCGTCATAAACCTGCTCCACCGAGGACACCACGGTCAGCTCACCCACCGGTTGCGGCCGGTCGAAGCTGGAGCGGGTAAACTCAAGCGGGAAGGTCTGGGCGATAATCCGGCCCTCCGGGAAGCGGCCCGTGCTGAACTGCTCGCCGTTGGTGGTGGTCACCCGGGCGTACTGGAGCGATGGCATGGCGCGCATGTCATCGAGGCTGTTGGCCACCTCGCTGAAATTCATCACCCAAAGATTGCTGGCCATACTGCCGGAAATGAGCTCGACGGCCCGTTGCTGACCGGTGTGCAGTTCGGCCTTCTCACGCTCGAACTCGCCAAGCATCTGCACCCCGGTGGCCACCAGGGACAATATCAGGCTGTAAAGCAGCACCCACCCCAGCAGGCGGAGGGCCAGCGGGCGCACACCCAGGCGCTTTAGAAACCGGTTTGAAGGCAAGGCACAAATTCCCTGTGTCGACGACAAAATTACCGGCCGCATTTTAACAGACGGAAATCACTTCCACACGTATCCTGCAATCCTCAGTCACAAAACGAAACCGCACGTTCAGATCGTACAGATGGGCGCCATAGATACGCTCTTCATCCCGGCCCCGGCGGAACGACGGCCGCGGGTCGTAACTCACCACATCCTCAATCAGCGCCCGCACATCCGGGTAGTCGGCATCCGCCAGGGTGGCCAGTTCCGCCTCCGCCTGCGGGCAGAACACCACCTCGGCTTGCTCGGTGGGCGCCGAATCGGCTCAGCCCAGGGAGGCCACCGGTATCGAGTCGGCAAACGGCAAGTAGGGTTTGATGTCCAGAATCGGCGTGCCGTCGATCAGATCGTGGTCGCCGATCCGCAACACCAGCTGGCCGTCTTGGCGAACCAGGCCTTCGTTGCGCACCACCGACAACCCAAGGCTGTTGGGCCGGAACGGTGACCGGCTGGCAAACACCCCGATCTTCTTGTTCCCGCCCAGCCGGGGCGGTCGAACCACCGGCCGCCATTCAGCCCGCACCGCCTCATGAAACTGAAAGGTCAGCCACAGGTGGCTGGCGGTCTCCAGGCCCCGGAACGCGTCTTCCCGATCGTAGGGACTCTGAATCACCAGCTCGGCATGAGCATGGCGAGTCAGGCCCGGCTGCCGGGGCACCCCGAACTTGTCTTTGAAGCAGGAGCGGGTAATGGCGATGGGGACAAGGGTTAATGCCTCAACGGCCGGCCTGGATTTATGGCGTGGTCTGGTCATATCAGTATCGGTCAATAGTCCCGGAGAAGAACATTTCGATGCGGAAAATCACCGAGGCCTGGTCTTTGAAGCTCTCATCCCGGGCGAATTCCAGCGCCGGAATCAGTTCGGCAAACAGCCAGTTCTCGTACAGGCGATAGCGCCAGGTCAGATCCGCAAAATACGAGGTGGTGCGCCAGGACGGCTGGCTTTCACCCAGGGCGGCCAGTCTGGGCGTGATCATGGATCGGTTGTTCAGTCGTTTGCGGACGCTGAACACCTGAGCGGCCTCAAATTTGCGCTCTGAATGCAGCCACTCCAGCTCGGAGGAGGTGTAAAAATGCCAGCCCTTGCCAACGGCGCGATTGGCGCCAATCCAGGAGCGCGCACCCCAGCCCCGGGTGTGGAAATAGTACAGCCGTTGTTGCACTCGCAGCGCCCAGTCGTCATCCAGCTGCCAGTCTTTGCGGGCGGTGGTGCGCCAGAACACTTCCGGGGGCAGCCTGAGCCGGCCGCCGATATCCGTTGACAGGTTAATCGCATCACCCACCTGCGACAGCAAGCGCAGGGCGCCGGTGGTCTCGGTATCGGTCCGTTCCGGCTCGGTCAGCAGTCGATCCCGCTCCCGTTCGCCCAGCGGAATCAGCTCATCACTCTCGCTCTCGATAACCAGCCGAAGCTTTTCTTCGGTGGTGGGCACCTCCAGGCGAAACCGGACCTCCGGTTTGAACTGCGCGATGTCGCTGTACTCAGACTCGGCGGCAAATCCCACCCGCAGGTAGCTTTCATTGTCGGGCAGCGAGTGGCTGGAGCCGGATAGGGTACGGTCAGCCCAGGCCCCGAAATTCTGCACGGTTGGGCCGTGCACGCGTTCCTGACGAATCACCCAGTTACTGACGTTCATCCACCAGGAATCGACCGGTTCCGCCCAGTAATCTTCCGGTTCAAAGGTGTAGAACGAAGCGGGCAATGTGTACGGGGAGAGCACGCCAGGAATCGTGGTGTCGCGCACGGTAAACACCGGCTCGGCCGAGTGACTGTGGGGCGAAACCAATAACGCGAAGGTAAACAGCGGAACGGCCAGCCGCGCCAGCCGGGGCGCCTCAGCGAAATTCAGACAGGAACCGATTATGCAATTCAAACACATGGAGGCTGAGCATGCCGGGCCGGCTTTCGCTCAGGATATAGGGGATGTCGAAAGCCCCGAAACTGTATAGAAAAAGAATG
>JAWOAO010000414.1:0-3355 GCA_046498485.1 Marinobacter sp.
GTCGTTTTCGCTGTTCCGTCTCGCGGCCATTCTGCAGGGCGTATATGCCCGCGCGTTGCAGGGCAATGCTGCCAATGCCGATGCATTGCAGGTTGGCAAGCGGGCGAGCCTGTTGGCGGAGGCCGGCTGGCGGATTGCCAGTGAGGGGGAGCGGTCATGAACGAGCCTATCGTAAAACGCATCCTGATCACTAACGACGACGGTATCAACGCACCCGGCCTGAAGGTGCTGGAGCAGATCGCCCGCAACCTCGCCGAGGAGGTCTGGGTAGTGGCGCCGGAGCATGACCGCAGTGGCGCCGGCCAGAGTATCTCCATTCATGATCCGTTGCGGGTGTATGAGCAGGGCGACAGGCGCTATGCGGTTTCCGGCACACCGGCGGATTGTGTGCTGTATTCGCTGGCCCAGTGGTTCGGGGAAACCCCGCCGGATCTGGTGCTGTCCGGAGTGAACTGCGGCGCCAATATCAGTGACTCGGTGCAGTATTCCGGCACCGTGGGCGCGGTGCTTAGTGCCGAGCACATGGGCATACCGGCCATTGCGTTGAGCCAGGCTTTTTTGAGCCGCGAAGGTGTGGACTGGTCGCCGGTATCTGCCTTTGGGGAATCCGTGGTGCGCCAATTGTGGCAGCCGGGACAGAGTTGGGCGTGGAACGTGAACTTTCCGGCCTGCGAGGCAGCGAGCATCACCCAGGCGCGCTGGTGCCGGCAGTCCACTGGTTCGATCCAGCGCGCGCGACTGCTAGCGGGCCAGGATGCCAGAAGCCTGCCGTACTGGTGGCTGTGGTTTGATCGTAGCTCCCGCCATATTGTGGCGCCCGGCGAAGACGTCAGTGTGCTGCGGGACAGCGCGGTCGCCATTACGCCATTACGTCATCAGGAGCGTCTTCCCGGCGACACCGACATATTTGATCTGGTCGCCGCGGCGGCTCACTGAACTGAATAAGGGGATTACAACAATGACATTTACACGCCATTACGCCGTCTGGCCGAAAGAGCTGCCCAAGAGCATGGCGCTGCCCCGGACGAGCGTATTCACCAATCTGGAAATTTCCGCTCGTAGGTATCCGGATCGCACAGCGATCATTTTCTACGATGCACCGATGACCTACAGCCGTCTGTTCCGGGAGGTGGAGGCGATGGCCGGCTACCTGCAGGCCCAGGGCGTGGCAAAAGGCGACCGGGTGTTGCTGTACATGCAGAACTCCCCCCAGTACGTGGTTGCCTATTACGCCATTCTGCGTGCGGATGCGGTCGTGATTCCGGTCAATCCGATGAACCGGTCGGCTGAACTGGAACACTACATTGCTGATACCGGTGCCAATGTCTGCCTGGCGGGCCAGGAATTGACTGGCTTTATCGCTCCCTTGATGGAAACCACCGATCTCAATCATATAGTGGTAGCTTCCTACAGCACCTACATCAGTCCGGACACTGATCTGGACCTGCCAGCGGAAGTTGCCGCACCGGCATGGTCGCAGGAGATGGCTGGTGTGGTGAGTTGGGAACAGGCGCTGGAGGCGGGGCACAAACCATCTGCGCACACTGCCGGCCCGGATGATCTCGCCGTAATCCCTTACAGCTCCGGTACCACCGGCGCTCCCAAGGGCTGCATGCACACCCACCGTAGCGTGATGGCCACCGCCGTACACCGCGCGTTCTGGAACCTGAGCACTGCCAACACCGTACAGCTGGCCACCTTGCCGTTCTTTCACGTCACCGGCATGACCGGTTCCATGAACAGCCCTATCTACAGCGGTTCCACCACGGTTATCATGACCCGCTGGGACCGCACCACCGCCGCCAGGCTGATCGAGCGTTACCGGGTGACCGGCTGGACCAACATCGTCACCATGGCGGTGGATTTCCTGTCCAACCCGGACATCGGCCAGTACGACCTGAGCAGTCTGAACACCATCGGCGGTGGCGGCGCAGCCATGCCGGAATCGGTTGCTGCCAAGCTCAAGACCATGACCGGTCTGGACTACATCGAGGGTTACGGGCTGTCGGAAACCATGGCGGCCACTCACATCAATCCGTCCAATCGCCCCAAGCCCCAGTGCCTCGGGATTCCGGTGTTTGATGTGGACAGCCGCATCATCGATCTGGAAACCCTGGAAGAGAAAGGTCCGGGTGAGGTGGGTGAAATTGTGTCGAACGGCCCGCAGGTGACCCAGGGTTACTGGAAGCGCCCGGCCGAAACCGAAGCCGCATTTGTGGAAATTGACGGTAAACGCTTCTTCCGTACCGGTGATCTCGCGTATTACGACGAAGAGGGCTACTTCTTCATGGTGGATCGGGTCAAGCGGATGATCAACGCCTCCGGCTACAAAGTCTGGCCCTCGGAAGTGGAGGGGCTGATGTACCGGCACCCGGGGATTCGCGAGGTGTGCGTTATTTCCTCACCACATCCCAAGCGGGGGGAGACCGTGAAGGCGTGCATCGTACTCACCCCTGAGGCAGAAGGCAGCACTACGGAAGCGGATATCGTCAGCTGGTGCAAGGAACAGATGGCTGTCTATAAAGTGCCGGAAATCGTTCAGTTTGTGGATAAGCTGCCCAAGTCCCCCACGGGCAAGCTGATGTGGCGGTCATTGCAGGAAGAGGAGTGGGAGGCCAAAGGCTGACTTCCATAAAGAAAGGGGCCGCCGGGCCCCTTTGTTCAGTTCAAGGTACTGGCGCGATCTAAGCCACGTACATCACCAGATTTTCCGCCACACAGGCAGGCTTGTCCTCACCCTGTATTTCCACCGTCGTCTTATAGGTGGCCAGTGTGCGCTGGTCATCCACTCTGGTCACATCCATCAGTTCCATTCTGCTCCGGATAGCCGACCCGGACTTCACTGCGGCGGGGAAGCGTAGCTTGTTTATTCCGTAGTTGATGCTGGCGCTTTTGCCCTGCACGTTGATCACCTGCTGATTCAACTGAGGAATCAGCGAGGCGGTCAGAAAACCATGGGCCACCGTGCTCTTCCAGGGTGATTCACGTCTTGCCCGTTCGACATCCAGATGAATCCACTGGTGGTCGCCCGTGGCATCGGCAAAAGCCTGAATCATCTCCTGGGTGACGGTTTTCCATGGACTGTGGCCAATCAAAGAACCCTTGTGCTTTTCCAGATCGTTCAGCTCAACCGAAAGCATGCCTGCGTCCTTAAATCATGATTACTGTGAAATTGAAGCAGAAGCGAGCGGGTGAGAGGACCTTTCCGGGACCGTCAAAAACATGGATGTTTTTGTCGAGCGTACAGGGACGTATTCACAGCGTGTCCCGGAAATGTCCGCTCACTTTAAAAACTAGGGCCGCCAGGAGCACCGGCACCAGAAAATGCATGCCGTTGACTACAGCCACGATGGAC
>JAWOAO010000381.1:0-12283 GCA_046498485.1 Marinobacter sp.
TGGGCCGGTGCCGGCGAGCCGGAACTGCCACAGCAGTTGCTCGCAACCGATACCCGGATCTTCAAGGCCGGGGGACGCATTGCCCTGACCGAAGACGATCAGCTGGTCGCCACGCTCGCCAGAGAACTTGCCGGCGAAGCGTCGCCGCGGGTAACACTCGTCACCCGCAGCTGGGAGCCACCCACCGGCGAACTGCATGACTTTCTGACACAGGCCAGGAGCCAATGGCCAGGCAACAGCCGGGTGATGATTCTGCCGCTGGCCACTGATGCCAATCAACCGCCGGCCATACACCTGATCCAACCCTGGCTGCGCTTCACCGAACGCTTGCCCGAAGGCTTTGCGACGGTGGTGCTGCTACCATCGTTTATCGACAACCCCTATCAGACCGGGACACCACAGCCATGAATCAGCCCCCGGTCTTCGCCGTGGTCGGCCATCCCAACAAGGGCAAATCCAGTGTTGTGGCGACCCTGTCCCAGAACGATGCCATCGCCATCGCACTGGAACCCGGTACCACGCGGGCCCGACAGGCTTACCCGCTGACCGTGGATGGCCGCGAGCTCTACATTCTGGTGGATACCCCCGGCTTTCAGCGACCCCGGCGGGTGCTGCAATGGCTTGAGGCCCACAGCCTGTCGGCGTCCGATCATCCGGACACGGTGCGGGCGTTTGTGCGGCAGCATCAGGGCGATGACCGCTTTGTCGACGAGTGCGAGCTGCTGACACCGGTCCTGGATGGTGCCGGCATCATCTACGTGGTGGACGGCTCCGTGCCCTACAGCGCCGAACACGAGGCCGAGATGACCATTCTGCGCTGGACCGGTCGCCCCAGCCTGGCCCTGATCAACAGCATTGGTGACGACGACTACAGCGACACCTGGCAGTCAGCGCTTGGCCAGTTCTTTCAGGTTGTCCGCAAGTTCGACGCGGTTCGTGCTCCGTTCGAGCAACATCTGAGCCTGCTACGGGCCTTCGGCCAACTCGAACCGGACTGGGAACACGCCCTGGAGCAGGCCACACAGTATCTGTCGGAACAGCGCCAGCAACGCCGACATCAGGCCGCCGGCCTGATTGTTAAAACTCTGGTAAAGATGATGTCCTACCAGGAAAAGCGCACGCTGACGCTCAACCAGGTGGCGCAAACCAGTGACGCCAGCCTGGCGGACACCCTTCGGGACCGCTGGTACCGACATCAACGCCAGCGCGAGCAAAGCCTGCGCGTCGACATCGAGCACTTGTACCAGCATCAGGGCATTCAACGCCAGGAAGCGGAACTGCAATGGGCCAACCAGCACGATCTGTTTTCCGAAGACACCCGCAAACACTGGGCCGTCAGCAAAACCTACCAGGCCACCGCCGGCTTTGGCGCGGGCGCAATGGGCGGTGCCGGCATTGATGCGATGACCCTGGGCTCCTCCCTGGGTGCCGGCGCGCTGGTGGGCGGATTGATTGGCGCCGCCGGCAGTTATTTTTACGGCGACCGACTGATGTTGCCGGCCCTGAACATAGGCCCGTTGCGCGACGGCCTGAAAACCGCCAGCTTCGGACCTGTACAGGACAGCCAGTTCGGCTATGTTGTATTGGGGCGGGCGGTCGATCACTGGTGGCATATCAGCCATCGGAATCACGCCGGGCGCGCGCTGCTTGAGCTCGAACCCGCCGATCACCACTGGCTGGAGCAGCTCGACAAAAATAGCCGACGGGAGATTCAACGAGCCTTCGACCGATGCCGAAAACAAAAGCCGCTGAGCCATCAGCAACAGCAGAATTTTACCGCAGCGGTTGAACAGGCGATGGCGGTTTATGACGACTGGCGGTTGAACCGCCAGTGATCCACGTGTTTATATTGTAGGGTTATTCCATCACTAACGAGGAATGCGAATGAAAATTGTACGTGTGCAAGACATCATAGGTACCGAGCGTGAAGTAACCGGCCCGGGTTGGACCAGCCGCCGCATGTTGCTGAAAAAAGACGGCATGGGTTTCTCTTTCCACGAAACCATTATCCCTGCCGGCGCCGAGCTCAACCTCTGGTACAAGCATCACCTCGAAGCGGTCTACTGTGTTGCCGGTAACGGCACCATCACCGACAAGGCCACCGGCGAGACCCACGACATCTCCGACGGCACCCTGTACGCCCTCGACAAGCATGACCAGCACACCCTGCGCGGTGGTACCGAAGACATGCGACTGATCTGTGCCTTCAACCCGCCAGTCACCGGTAGCGAAGTGCACGACGAAGACGGCGCCTACCTGCCGGACACCAGCGAAGACTGATTCGACTGACTGTGGCAGACCACCCGGACGCCACCACACCGCCATCGCCAGCCAGACTGCTGCCGGTGGCGGTGTTGCTTTGGCTGGCCGGCGTTTATCTGAGAATACCGGTGTTGGTGGCACCGCCGCTGGCACCGTTCATCAGTGATGAACTCGGCCTGACCCAGGCGCTGACCGGCGCCCTGACCACCCTGCCGATTCTGATGCTGGCCGTCGGCGCCATGCCTGGCTCGCTCGCCATTTCCCGGATCGGGCCCAGAAACACCCTGGCTCTGGCCATGGTGATCATGGTGATCGGCTCTGCCGGCCGCGGGCTGGTACCCGACACCTTCACCCTGATGATCGCCAGCGCCGTTATGGGCTTCGGCGTAGCCATGATGCAACCGGCCTTGCCAGCGCTATTACCGCGCTGGCTGGCTCCGCACCATCTGGCGCTGGGCTCGGCTATTTACATGAATGGCATGCTGATGGGCGAATTCATTGGCGCCGGGATTACCTTGCCGGTCCTGATGCCGTTACTGGACAACAGTTGGCGTGCCACGCTGCTGGTCTGGTCTCTGCCGGCGCTGTTGGTGGCGGCGGCGCTGTTTCTGCCCAAAAGAGACCTGGCCCGACCGGTGCGCCGGGCGGCCTGGCTGCCAGACTGGAAAAACCCGTTAACGCTACGCATTGGCCTGCTGCTCGGGATGTCCGGTTCGATGTTTTTCGGCCTGAATGCCTACATGGGCAACCTGCTGGAACAACAGGGTCATTTCGAGAAACTGGCCGATGCGCTTTTCTGGTATAACTTCGCTCAGGTAGGCGCCTCCCTGGTAATGCTCAAAATGGCCCGGCTGTGGGTAGGCAGGCGCGGCATCATTGTGCTGGTGGCCGTACTGAGTATTATCGGCACCACCGGCACCCTGCTACTGGAAGGCTGGCCGGCGATTATCAGCGCCACACTGATGAGTTTCGTGGCCGGCATCCTGCTGATTCTGTTGGTTGCCCTGCCACCGTTGCTGGTGCGCCCGGAAGAAACCGGCCGACTGTCGGCCGGCACCTTTCTGGTGGGCTACACCCTGGCCTTTTCGGTGCCTATGTTCGGTGGCCTGCTGGCCGACTGGACCGGTGATATCCGCCATGCGGTGATGGTCATGGTCGGTTACAGCCTGCTGGTGTTGCCGGTGGCGCTGACCCTGGATTTACGCCGCCGCCCGGACTGAACGCTCATCTGCCGGCGCTGAACCATCGTTGGCAGACCCCTGGCACCCATTCTCAAGCAAGGACCCTGTGTTGAAACTGGCCACTCTGATTAACCAGCTTGCTGATGAAGACACCAGTGCTCTGAAAATCCTGAGCCTGGTGGTCGACTGGATTCGCCCACAACGGAGCGAAACCGTACACAATGCGGTCGACCGCATGAAACACCTGGAAGGCGCTCTGACTGACAACCTGGATGTGCATCTGGCGGTGTCCGGTCGCCTGCAGGAGTGGCTGGATCAGGCCCAGTTTTTCCAGTTGCTGTCCGGGCTGGGCCTGTACTCCCGTCGTGGCTTTCTGAAAGAAATCGGTGAACGCCTGTACGAACGCATCAACCCGGCGCCAAAAGACCGCAACAACGTCAAGAGCGTGCTGTTTGTGGTGTTCCACCGTAAAGACGATGCCGACTGGATTCATCAGATTCCGGACGAAGCGCTGCTGCGGCTGCTGGCCACGCTCTGGCAGTTTTCGCCACCTGCCCTCGACCGCACCCGCAACCGGATTTACAGCCAGATGCTCAACGCCCTGGAGATGCTGTCGATCTGGGTCGCGGCCGAGGAGCTGGAACCCAACATTCTGCGACTGAACCCGAAAATCATTGACCGGGAATCGGCCTTTGTCGCCCTGCAGCGGGAGATTGCCGCGCTGGTGCAGTCCTGGAACCACGCCCTGCAACAGCAACAGGACGTTGAGCTGGACGACGCCCACGCCCGGGTACTGATCGAGCAATGCCGTGAAGAAATTGACCGGCTCCAGCGCAGATCCGTCACCGCCGGCTCCACCATGGCCCTGACCCACCTGCTCGAGCGCCTGCAGCAGACTCTGGACCGCATTGAACACCTGCTCGACATCATGGACCCGGCAGACCCGGCCAAAGGCCTGACGCGCTCGGTGGAACTGTTCAAGAGCCTGGTACAGGCCAGCGCTGAACGCCATGGTGTTCGCGCCCTGTGGCGCGCCAACCTTCGGCTGATGTCCCGCAGTGTCACTGAAAACGCCAGCGACCACGGCGAACACTACATCGCCGGTAGCCGCAAAGAATACCTGACCATGCTGGCCTCCGGCGCCGGCGGCGGCCTCCTCATCGCCTTCATGGCCCTGATCAAGATCCAGATCCTGCAGCTGGATCTGACCCGAGGCTGGGAAACCCTGTGGATCAGCCTCAATTACGGCATCGGTTTTATGGTCATCCATATGGCCCATTGCACCGTGGCCACCAAACAGCCGGCCATGACCGCGTCCAGCATTGCCGAAAAAGTCGAACAGGGCGAGCAGGGCCGGGCCAACGCCCGCAAACTGGCAGAACTGCTGGTCAGGGTTGGCCGCAGCCAGTTTATCGCCATCATGGGCAACGTCGCCGCTGCCCTGTCGGCCGCCTTTGCCATCGGCTGGCTGTACAACTACGTTCAGGGTGGACCTCTGATCAGCACCGACCGTTACGAGTATATGCTGGCCGGCATTCACCCCTGGCAAAGCCTGGCGCTGATGTATGCCGCCATTGCCGGGGTCTGGCTGTTCGTGTCCGGACTGGTGGCAGGCTACTTCGACAACCGGGCCGCCTACCTGAACCTGGCCGAACGCCTTGAACAGCATCCCTTGCTGCGACCGCTAATGCGGCCGGAAACCCGAGCCCGCTTTGGCGCCTACGTGGCCGAACACTACGGCGCCCTGGCCAGCAACTTCGTCTTTGGCATACTGCTCGGCGTTACCGGCTACCTCGGCCACCTGCTCGGCCTGCCCATCGACATCCGCCACGTCGCCTTCTCGTCCGCCGACGTCGGCTACACCATGGCCATGATCATCCCCAGCGCCCAGGAATTCGTCCTGTTAACCTTGTTTGTGCTGATGATCGGCGGCGTCAACCTGGCGGTCAGCTTCATCCTGGCCCTGAATGTTGCGCTCAGAGCCAGAAACACAAGAATCTCCAGCTTCCCGAAACTGATCAAAGCCTGGTTCATGGTAGTCAAAGAAAACCCCATGGCCCTGATCTACCCACCGAAAGATCCCATACCAGCGCCAACCGAAGAGGCCGGCCCCGAGCCCACACCCGAGCAAACCCGACAAGCCAAGGCAGACAACAAAGAACGCCGACAAAAGGCCCTGGAAAAATAAAAAAAGGCCGCCAAAGCGACCCAGATACAAATCAAATCAAATCAAATCAAGAAAAAATTGACTCCCACCCCATAGCCAGCAGGCCGTGGGGTGAGGTGGTTTTTCCGCCGGGAAAAAAATGTCTGAGCGCAGCGAGTTATTTTTCCCAGAGGAAAAACCACCTCGCCCCGCGGCCTAACTCCCAGGCAGGGCGAGGCCTGACTCCCAGGCAGGGCAAGGCCTGACTCCCAGGCAGGGCAAGGCCTGACTCTCAGATGTAGTAATCCTTCAAAGGCGGAAACCCATTAAACTCAACCGCACTGTAAGTCGTGGTATAAGCCCCGGTAGACAGCCAGTACATCCGGTCGCCAATAGCCAGATTCAATGGCAAAGAATACTTGTGATGCTCATACATGATATCGGCACTGTCACAGGTCGGCCCCGCGATCACACAATCCTCACCCTCACCAACCTTCTCGGTCCAGATCGGAAACTTGATCGCCTCATCCAGCGTCTCGATCAACCCCGAAAACTTACCGACATCGGTAAACACCCAGCGGTGCAGGGCGGTGCGGGACTTGCGCGAAATCAGCACTACCTCACTGACCAGCACACCGGCATTGGAAATCAGTGACCGGCCCGGCTCAATGATGATCTCCGGCAAGTCATCGCCAAAATCCTCCCGCAAGAACCGGGCAATCTCCTCGGCATAGATCGCCAGTTCGTTAGTGCGGGTAATGTAATTGGCCGGAAAACCGCCGCCCATATTGATCATCTTCAGCTCGATGCCGTCTTCTTCCTTGAGACGCTCGAAAATCACCTTCACCTTGCCCAGGGCCGCATCCCAGGCACCGATTTCACGCTGCTGCGAACCGACGTGGAAGGACACGCCATAAGGCACCAGGCCCAGATCCCGCGCCAGAATCAGCAAATCCATGGCCATATCGGTCTGACAACCAAACTTGCGCGAGAGCGGCCAGTCCGCAGTGAGCGTACCTTCGGTCAGAATCCGCACATACACCTTCGAACCCGGCGCCGCCTTGGCGATGTTGCGCAAATCGGCTTCGGAGTCGGTGGCAAACATCCGCACACCCTTCTCGTAGAAGGTGCGAACGTCTCTCGCCTTCTTGATGGTGTTGCCGTAGCTGATCCGGTCACCGGTCACGCCCAGAGCCATCACCTTGTCGAGTTCATACACCGACGCAATATCAAAACTGGCCCCTTTGTCCCTGAGCATGGTCAGAACCTGAGGGGCCGGGTTCGCCTTCACCGCGTAATAGACCTTCGCGTAAGGGAAACCTTCCGCAAGCTCGTCGTACTGGCGATTGATGGTGGCGGTATCTATCACCACAAATGGCGTGTCGATGGTTTCCGAAAACGCCTTGATGCGCTTGAAGGTGTCGGCGTCGTAGTAATCCGCAATGTTTACGTTGGTGGCTTCAGTCATGGGTGGTGTGTCCCTCCACAGGGCATACGGACATAAAAAAGGCGCCACAGCAAGGCTGCAGCACCGGTCAGATTTCACGATAATCAGGCTTTTTTCTGATCACCACAAATGCGCAGTTATACCCATTAAAGCGGGTGTCAAAACCAGAGCTGCGGCACCAGTTTTTCCACCGGTTTCAGACCGCGATCGGCCACTGAGGCGTCGGCTCGGAAGGGCCATCCGGATCCTGCGGGCGACTCTGCCGATGCAGGTAGTCCAGAATCGCGTTTTTCAGGTCACTGCCCTGACCGAGGCCCTGGTTACCGAACAGGCGGTTGAATTCCAGCACGAAGGGGTAGCCATCCACCAGAGCGATATCAAAGCCGGCATGGTCCACGCCCAGGTCCCGGGCCAACCGTAGCGCCAACTCGGTGGCAATTTCCGGCACCGGGCTGGTATCGATCTGACCGCCCCGGGCGACGTTGTTGTAAAAGCCCTGTTCCGCCTGGGTGCGCCAGTAGGCGGTCAACACCCGGTCACCCACCACCACCACACGCACATCACGATCAATTGGCAGGTATTCCTGGGCATAGAGCACGCTGGTCCGCTCGCAGTAACGACGCCAGTCGTCCCGGTTTTCAATCAGCCAGACACCCTCGCCCATACTGGCTTTCGGCAGCTTGGCGACAAACGGCAGGGCCATGGCATCCCAGATCAGGTCCCGTTCCTGCGGACCATTGGCCTCGATCATCGTCCAGGGCGTGTGCCCCGGCGCCACGGTCTGAAAGGCCCGGGTCATTTCCACCTTGTCATGACCGATGCGGTAGCTGGCTTCACTCGGGAACACCCGGCAGTTGAGCCCGTACACCAGAGCATTCAGCTGCCAGTACTCCGGAAACAGCACCCAGTCAGCCTCGCGCAGCCGTTCTTTATGACCCAGCAACTGCTCCGGCTTGAGCACGGTGGTGTCGGGAAATCCGAGGGTTCGAAAAATATCAAAGGAAATCAGGTGCATGGTGGCTGTCGCACAGAGGTGAACTTGGCGGAATTTTACTCAGCTTCAGCACCCTGGCAAGCGTTATTTTTATCGCTTGTTGGCGAATTGGTGTTGCACACCTGAATATTATTGGTAATAATTCGCATTACCGTTAACCAGCATGAGGCTCCACCATGAAAACCACCCTGAAACTGGCCACCGCTGCCGCTGTCCTGATGTTCGCCGTGCTCGCCTTCGCCGATGACGACTATGATCATTACCAAGGCGAACCCGCCAAAACTCTGGAACAAGCCGTAGCCAACCTGTCCGAGTACAACACCCGGCTGGAAACCTCACTGACCGGCGAGCTGACGCCTGAGGCCATGAACGAAGTGCACCAGCTTACCTACACCCTGGAAAATGCCCTGAGCAAGCTGGATAGCGAGCTTGAAGGCATCGCCGAACGACTGGAGAGAGTGCACAAGGCCTCCGAGCACGCCGACCCGGATACCGTCAAGCAGGAAGGTGCGGTGTATCTGGAAAAGAGCCGCACCATTATCAACTGAGTTCGCTGTAATTCCTGCTAAGCTCCGGTTATCACTCTTGCTGAAAACCGGAGCCTGATATGGACAGCCCTGATATCGATTCTGAAGCCCGCAAGATTATCGAAGCCGTGCGTACAGACACCCATTCCGGGGCCGCGCAACTGGCAGCCAGGGCCTTGCAGTTGTTACGTCAGTGGCTAGCCACTTACCCGGTCACCGGGCACGCACTGGAGCGGACGCTCGGTGAGCTGACCGATGCCCGACCAAGCATGGTACCGCTGGCCAACGCCATTGAACGCTGCCGGCAGCGTTTTGCGCCCTGGCAACCAGCAGATCAGGTTCGGGAGCTGGCCCTTCCGGTCATCGATTCGGTGCTGGATCAGCTGGTTTCCGCCAACCAGCGCGTGGCAGAGGCTGCCGCTACGCTCATACCCCCAAACGCCACCTTGTTCACCCATAGCAGAAGCTCCCAGGTGCTCGCCCTGTTCCGGTTACTGGTGCAGCAGAGCCACGCCTTCTCGGTGATCTGTACCCAGAGCAGCCCCGGCAATGAGGGCTTTACCCTGGCCCGGGAACTCGACGAGCTGGGAGTGCCGGTCACGCTGATTACCGATGCCCAGATGGGATTGGTCATGCCGAAAGCCGACCTGGTACTGACCGGCTGCGACACCTGGCTGGCCGATGGCTATTTCCTCAACAAGAGTGGCAGCTACCCGCTGGCGCTGGTGGCGAAGGATCAGGGTAAACCGTTCTGGGTACTGGCCGACAGTTTCAAGGACAGCGCTGCCAGCCACGATAAAGTGGCGCTGGAGGAAATGACCCGTGCAGAGCTCGGAGCACCGACAGGCAAGCAAATCACCGCCCGTAATATCTATTTCGAGCCAGTGCCGGTGCGTCTGATCACTGGTCGGGTCAGCGAGCAGGGCGTTTTTTCGTGCCCTGCCGGGCCTCCGCCGTAAACGGATCTTCCGGCCACGGATGTTTGGGATAGCGACCCCGGGTGTCCTTGCGGACTTCCGGATAGGCGTTCTTCCAGAAGCTGGCCAGATCGGCGGTCACCGCCAGCGGCCGCTGGGCCGGTGACAGCAGGTGAATCACCACCGGTACCCTACCGCCGGCCACTGTCGGGGTTTCGGTCCAGCCGAACAGCGCCTGCAGCTTGGCGGCCAGCACCGGGCCGTTGTCGGCAGTGTAATCCAGGGTGACGTTCTGGCCGGTGGGAATGGTGAGGGCCCGCGGTGCCAGCGCTTCCAGCTGCTGTTGCTGGGAATAATCCAGTAACGAATTCAGAGCCTGAACCAGGTTGATGCCGGCCAGATCTGACCAACGCTTCATGCCTGTCAGAAACGGTGCCAGCCAGATCTCCAGGGTGTCCAGCAAGGCGCCGTCGCTGACCTCTGGCCAGGCGCCGGGAAACTGCTTTGCCAGCAGACGCACCCGGCCAACCCACTGGCGGGCACCTGGCGTCCAGGGCAGGCTGGCCAGCCCCTTGCGACGCACAGCATCCAGCAAGCCCTGCTGCAACAGCGCCGGGCTCACCTGCGCCAGGGCTTTCTCCGCCAACACCAGTGCCCCCAGCTTGCGGACTTTCCGGGCCACCACCGTGCCCCGCTTGTCGTCCCAGAGGGCTTCTTCGTGCTCTTCAATGTGAGCGGCCAGATCCTGCTCCAGATCGGCCAGATCCACCGGCGCCGCCAGGTACATCGTGGCTTCCCGGGCCTTGCCGTCCAGATCGGCCGCCACCAGCCAGTCCTGTCGGGCCAGGGCATCGTCCTCGCGCAATAACGCGCCCTTGCCGTTACTGAGCTGGTAGCGCGGCGCTGGCCCCGGTCGACGGCGGGCAATGCGGTCCGGATAGGCCTGGGCCAACACCCGGCCGACGTCGCTTGCGGTCGGTACATCCTGTGCAGCCTGATCCCGGCACAGGCGCTTTGCCGCCTGCCGGACCGCCTTCAACCGGGCCGGATCCAGGCCCCGATGGCCGCGCTCGCCCCGCAGCACCCGAATGCGTTCATGCAGATCGGCGCCGGAACCCGGCCCCAGCAAATCCCGCTCTTCCAGCAAGGCCGCCAGCTCCGCCGCCAGCTGACCAAAGCCCAGAGCCCGGCCCTTGAGCACCATATGAGCCAGCCGCGGATGCAGGCCCAGATCCCGCGCGGCCTTGCCATGATCGGTAATGGCGCCGTCGGCATCCAGCAATTCCAGCCATTGCAACAGCGCCACCGCCTGCTGCCAATGCGCCTTGGGCGGCAGATCAATCCACACCAGCTGATCCGGCGAGCGGGCACCCCACTGCGCCAGCTCCAATACCAGCGGCGCCAGATCCGCCTGCTGAATCTCCGGCGGGGTAAAATCCGCCAGCCCGAACTGCTCGGACTCGCTCCACAGCCGGTAACACACGCCAGGCTCAATCCGCCCGGCCCGGCCTTTACGCTGCTCCGCCGAGGCCTTGGACACCCGGCCGGTCACCAGGCGCGTCATGCCACTGTTCGGATCAAACACCGCCCGGCGCTGCTGGCCGGCATCAATCACCACCCGCACGCCCTCAATGGTCAGACTGGTCTCGGCAATGGCGGTAGCCAGCACGATCTTGCGGGTGCCGTCTGGTGCCGGCGCAATGGCCCGGTCCTGCTCCTCCGATTTCAGATTACCGTACAGGGGCGCCAGCAGCGCATTGCCCGGCAACGACCCCTGCAGCTGCTGCGCCACCCGCCGGATCTCCCCGGCACCGGGCAAAAACACCAGCATGGAGCCGGTCTGATCCCGCAGCGCTTCCTGCACCACCGCCACCACCTGGTCCACCACACGGCCAGTGCGGGCAACAGGGCGGTACAGCACCGCCACCGCAAACGCCCGGCCAGCACTGCTGATCACCGGCACATCCCCAAGCACGCGGACAATGGGCGCGGTATCCAGCGTGGCCGACATCACCAGCACCCGCAGATCTTCCCGCAACGCCTGCTGGGTTTCCCGCACCAGCGCCAGGCCCAGATCCGCTTGCAGCGAGCGCTCGTGAAACTCATCAAACAGCACCGCGGCGTAGTCTTCCAGCATCGGATCGCTCTGGATCATCCGGGTCAGGATGCCTTCGGTGACCACCTCAATCTGCGTGGCGCCAGACACTTTGGTATCCAGCCGCGTCCGATACCCCACGGTCTGCCCCGGCGGCTCGCCCAACTGCTTCGCCATAAACCGGGCCGCCGACCGGGCCGCCAGCCGCCGCGGCTCCAGCATCAGGATCTTGCGATTATCCCGCCACGGGGCATCCAGCAACGCCAGCGGCACCCGCGTGGTTTTACCGGCACCCGGCGGCGCCTGTAACAGGGCGGTGGTGGTTTGTTCCAGAGTCTGTTTCAGCTCTGGAAGGATGGTTTCAATCGGGAGCATGGGTTTTGGTTGGGTTTAGCCTGCTGGTTTGGGGGTCAGGCGCGGTGGGTGTGTTGATTTTTGGGCCGAAAAAGAACTCGCTGCGCTCAGACACCTTTGTTCGACCCAAAAATCAACACACCCCCTACACCCTGCGTCACTGCAAGATATATTTAGAGCCTACCATGGTCTGACTTGGGTTAATTCTTTCCCAGCGCAACCACCATGGTCAGCTAGAGCGGGGTGGTGGGGTATTTTTTCCGCCGGAAATGAATGTCTGAGCGCAGCGAGTTACATTTCCAAGGAAAAAATACCCCACCACCCCGATCAATCCCCCACCACCCTCAGTCTGGGGCCACA
>JAWOAO010000387.1:0-16288 GCA_046498485.1 Marinobacter sp.
TCGGGCAGAACAATTACGTATTCGCCTATACCCGCAACCTGGACAATCTGGCCTACGCTCCGGATCCGTCCCTTGAGGGGCCAACCACCAATCCAAACACGCAGAAACTGGTACGCGGCCTGTTTGACGCTGCAGGCCGGGACGGATTCCATCGCTATGACTGGCCGAACCCGGCCTCAGGCGAAGTCGAACCCAAAGTATCTTACTCCACCATTATTCCCGGGTGGGACTGGATGATCGGCGCGGGCGTGTACGTGACTGACATTGAAAAGGTCGTGGCCGAAGCCCGGCAGGAGATCGACGATGCCATGGCGGCCACCATGGGCTTTATCCTGTTGTTGACCATCATTGTGGTAGTGATTGCGCTGGTGATTGGTCTGGTCATTGGCCGCACGGTGACCGTGCCGCTGAACAAAGTCAGCGACATGATGCAGGAAATTGCCGATGGTGATGGCGATCTGCGCCAGCGACTGCCGGAGGATGGCAAGGACGAACTGTCGGAACTGGGCCGTCGGTTCAATCACTTTGTGATCAAGATTCAGGACACCATGCGCGAAGTCGGCGCAACCACCGATCAGGTGGCGTCAGCGGCTGAAGAATTGAGCCGGGTGGCCAACGAAACCCGCCAGTCGGTGCAGGAGCAAGGCTCAGAAACCGATCAGATTGCCTCTGCCATCAATGAAATGGCCGCAACCATCCAGCAGATCTCCGGCAACGCCAACGAGGTGGAAGGTGCCGCATCGGACGCCGACCGTATGGCCCGCGAGGGCGGTGACACCATCACCAGTGCCCAGGGCTCGGTCAATCAACTGTCCCGGGAAATGGAAGAAGCCGCCATCAGCATCAATGCCCTGGCGGAAAAGTCGGACGACATTCAGCAGGTGCTGGACGTGATTCATGCAGTCACCGAGCAGACCAACCTGCTGGCCTTGAACGCCGCCATTGAAGCGGCAAGGGCGGGCGAGCATGGCCGTGGTTTCTCGGTGGTGGCCGATGAAGTTCGTCAGCTGGCCAAGCGTTCGGCCGAGTCTGCGGATCAGATTCGGGTGATGATTGATGGCTTTGTCACCGAATCGAAAGCGTCGGTTGAGCGAATGAACCACTCGCGCAAGAGTTCCGAGGCAACCGTGGAGCGCATCAATCATGCGACCGGTACATTGAATACCATCGTGAGTTCTATCTCCCAGATTCACGATCAGGTGACGCAAATTGCCACTGCCTCAGAGCAGCAAAGCCAGGTGGCTGAAGAGATCAATCAGAACGTGGTGCGCATAGTGGAAGCGGCCCAGCGCAGCGATACCGGCGTCACCCAGACCAATGAAGCCAGCCATGAACTGGCCAGGCTGGGCGAGCATCTGCGCGAGCTGGTTGGTCAGTTCAAAGTCTGATCGGTCAAAGCCGGCCCGACGAATTGGCGTGGCCGGCTTTCGCCGTTATCATGGCTTACCGTGACTTGTTCGGTTCACCTCAACAACGATAATAATGGAAGCCAACACCATGTTTATGCGCACAATCTGCCTGGCAGCCCTCGCACTGGCTGCCATCCTGGTCAGCCCGCTTGCGGCGGCTGACCAAACCTACACCATCCGCCTGGCTGAAACCTGGGGCCCGAACTCGAAAATTCTGGGTGAGGCACCCCGCAATATGGCCGCAATGGCCGAGCGGATGTCGGCCGGCCGACTGAAGTTCGGGATCGATTCCTCCAACAAGCACAAGGCGCCTTTTGGCATCTTCGATCTGGTGCGCAATGGCCAGTACGATATGGGGCATACCGCTTCGTACTACTACAAGGGCGCCATTCCCAATGCCATGTACTTCACCACCATCCCGTTCGGCATGATCACCCCGGAGATGTACGCCTGGTTCTATCATGATGACGGTATGGCGCTGATGCAGAGGGTGTATGAGCCCTACGGTCTGCTGTCTTTCCCCGGGGGTAATACCGGTAATCAGATGGGTGGCTGGTTCAGTAAAGAGATCAACTCGCTGGACGATCTGAAAGGCCTGAAAATGCGCACCCCCGGATTCGCCGGTGAGGTCATGTCCGAGCTGGGGGTGGCAGTGACCAACCTGCCACCTGGCGAGCTATACACCGCACTTGAGCGCGGCACCATCGACGCCGTTGAATGGGTTGGCCCGGCGCTGGACCTGCAGATGGGCTTCCACCAGATCGCCAAGTACTATTATTCGGGCTGGCAGGAGCCGGGTGCCGAGGTGCAGTTCCTGATCAACCAGAAAACCTGGGATTCGCTGCCTGCTGATCTTCAGGAAATTCTGCGAGTCGCCATGCGCACCGCAGCCTACGATATGTACATCCAGAGCACGCATGAAAGTGGTGTCGCCTGGAGCCGGATGACCGAGGATTATCCGGAGGTGACGCACAAGGTGTTCCCGCCAGAGGTGATCAACGCGCTACGGGACACCACCAACCGTCTGCTTGACGAGTTTGTCGAGAACGACGAACTGGCGCGGGAGATCATCACTTCTCAGCGTGATTATCTGGAGCAGGTACGGCCCTGGATCAATATTTCGGACAAGGCCTATCTGGACAGCGTTGCTGATCAGTAAGCGAATGGCCTGAACAAAGTGGCTATGCGCTGACCTCAAGGGGCGCCGGGATGAGCTATTATCCCGGCGCCCCTTTTTGTTTGACCCTGTTTCTGGAAAAATAGGCCGCTTATTCTTTGGGCAGAGCCAATGAAACAGACACTGCTATCCCTCAGCAACCTCTCCAAACAATTTGACGGCAAAACGGTACTGGATTCGCTGGATCTTGAAATTTTCGATGGCGAATTTCTGACCTTGTTGGGACCGTCCGGGTGCGGTAAAACCACCGTGCTGCGATTGATGGCCGGCTTCGAGCATCCTGATGACGGCACCATCACCCTGGGTGGCGAGGACCTGACCCATACCCCGCCGGAGAAACGCCCGCTCAATACGGTGTTCCAGAACTACGCGCTGTTTCCCCATATGTCGGTGTTCGACAATGTTGCCTACGGGCTGAAAATGGAAAAACGGCCAAAAGAGGAAATCCGCCAGCGGGTGGACGACGCCCTGGCCATGGTGCAGCTGGAAGATTTCGCCAGGCGTAAACCGCATCAGCTATCCGGCGGCCAGCAGCAGCGGGTTGCCATTGCCCGAGCCGTCATCAAACGGCCCAGAATGCTGCTGCTGGACGAGCCCCTGTCGGCGCTGGACTTCAAGCTGCGCCGCACCATGCAGGTGGAACTCAAGCGTTTGCAGCGTGAGCTGGGCATTACCTTTGTGTTCGTGACCCACGATCAGGAAGAAGCGTTGTCTATGTCAGACCGGGTGGTGGTGCTCAAAGACGGTCGGGTTCAGCAGTTGGGCACGCCTAGAGAGGTGTACGAGCGCCCGGCCAACCTGTTTACCGCGCGGTTTGTCGGCGAAACCAACTTCTTCGCGGGCCGGGTAGATGCTGCCAATGGCGACGACACCATCACGGTAGATGTGTTCGGTCTGAAACGTACCTTCCCCAAACCCGATTTCCAGGTCTCTGAAGGCCAGGCATTGCATGTGTTGCTGCGGCCGGAAGACATCCGGGTGCTGGCACCGGATGATGAAGACGGCGTTGCCGGCAAAGTGGTTGAGCGAAACTACAAGGGCAGCACCCTGGATTCGGTGATTCATCTGGACGACGGCACCGAAGTGCTGGCTTCGGAGTTTTTCGACGAAGACGACCCCACCTTCGATTACCGCCTGGGCGAGCCGGTCAAGGTCAGCTGGGTGGATGGCTGGGAGTGGTTGCTACCGGAAGAAAACCCGGAAACCGAAGTGGAAGGCCCGGCCAATGCGTAGTGTGATCCAGCAGCCGTTCCGGACGGCGGTGCTGGTCCTGGTGTGGGGCTGGTTGTTGTTTCTGGTGCTGGCGCCCAACCTGTTGGTGGTCGGCGCCAGTGTCATGACCCGGGATCCGGGTACCTTTATTTCCCTGCCGTTGAATCTGGACGCCTACCGGCAATTGTTCGACCCGCTGTACCTGGAGGTGTTCCTGCACTCGCTGTACATGGCGGCGATGACCACGCTGATCTGCCTGCTGATCGGCTATCCGTTTGCCTGGGCTTTATCGAAAGTGCCCAAGCAGCGGCAGATGTTGTTGATCTTTCTGTTGATTGTGCCGTTCTGGACCAACTCCCTGGTGCGCACCTACGCCTTGAAGCTGATTCTGGCCACCAACGGCCTGCTCAACAACGCACTGATGTCACTGGGTGTGATTGATCAGCCCCTGCAGATGCTGTACACCGAAGGGGCGGTGATCATTGGTCTGGTGTACTTGTTGCTGCCGTTCATGATTCTGCCGCTGTACGCGGTCTTTGATGACCTGCGGGAAGATTTGCTGCGCGCCTCCCATGATCTGGGCGCGGGCCGGTTGGCCACCTTTGTTCACGTCGTCGTGCCACTGACTCTGCCCGGCGTGCTGGCCGGCATCATGCTGGTGCTGCTGCCGGCGATGGGGCTGTTTTTTGTGCCGGATATCCTGGGCGGCTCCCGTAATCTGCTGGTGGGCAACGTCATCAAGAACCAGTTTCTGGATGCCCGCAACTGGCCGTTCGGGGCCGCGGCCAGCGTTATGCTGACCCTGGCGATGGCGTTTTTGATGTTCGCCCACCGGCTCAGTAAGCGCCGGATCGGGGAGGAGGGCGTATGAGCCGCTGGCTGTCGCGCACCTATCTGAGCCTGGTTTACCTGTTGCTGTATGTGCCCATCGTGGTGCTGGTGGTGTTCTCGTTCAACCAATCGCGCACCGGTTACCAGTGGGGCGGCCTCAGCCTGCGCTGGTACGAAGCGCTGTTCAACAATCGTGCTATGGTGCAGGCGATGTGGAACTCGCTCTGGCTGGCGTTGTCTGCCGCCACCGTCTCCACGGTGATTGGTGCGCTCACGGCGCTGGCGTTGCACCGGTACCGGTTCCGTGGCAAAAAAGTGCTCAACGGCATGCTGTTTGTGGTGATGATGTCGCCAGAGATCGTGCTGGCGATTTCTTTGCTGGGCCTGTTCCTGCTGGTGGGATTGCAGCTTGGTTATGTTTCGTTGTTGCTGGCCCACGTGACCTTCTGCCTGCCGTTTGTGGTGATTACCGTCATGGCCCGCCTGAGCGGTTTTGATGAACGCCTGCCTGAAGCGGCGCGGGATCTGGGCGCCAGTGATTTCACCATGACCCGAACGGTGCTGATTCCGGTGATCATGCCAGCCTTGCTGGCAGGCTGGCTGCTGGGGTTTACCCTGTCACTGGACGATGTGGTAGTCAGCACCTTTGTTGGCGTCCCGAGCTATGAAATTCTGCCCCTGCGCATCTACTCGATGGTGCGGGTGGGCCTGAAACCCGAGGTGAACGCCCTGGGCACACTATTGCTGGTGTTTTCACTGGTTATGCTGATGTTGTCTCAATGGATTCTGTTAAGGAGCAAACGATGAAAAAACTGGCACTGGCCACCATGCTGGCGGCAGGCCTGGCGGGCTGCAGTAGTTCCGAAGAGCCGCAGGTTCTGAATCTGTACAACTGGTCGGAATACATGCCCCAGGAAGTCCTGGAAAAGTTTACCGAAGAAACCGGCATTCAGGTGGTTTACACCACCTATGACAGCAACGAGGCTATGTATGCCCGTCTGAAGCTGCTGGATGACAGCGCCGCCTATGATCTGGCGGTACCGTCTACCTATTACGTGAGCAAGATGCGCCAGGAAGATCTGCTGATGCCGATTGATCGCAGCAAGATCGAAGGCTTCGACAATCTGGACCCGGAACTGGTCAATCTGGATATCGACCCGGACAACCAGTACAGCGTGCCGTACCTCTGGGGCACCACTGGTCTGGCGGTCGACACGGCCGACGTCGACGGTGAAGTGACCGCGTGGGCGGATCTGTGGGACGAGCGTTTCGAGGGTCGTGTGATGCTGACCAACGACATGCGTGAAGTGTTCCACGTCGCTTTGCGGGTACTGGGTTATTCCGGCAACACCACCGATCCGGACGAGATCGAGCAAGCCTACGAGAAGCTGACCGAGCTGATGCCCTCGGTGCGCACCTTCAACTCGGATGCCCCGCGCATGCCGTACCTGGAAGGTGAAACCGATGTCGGCATGATCTGGAACGGTGAAGCCGTTATGGGCCGTGAAGGTTTGCCGACACTGGAATACGTGTATCCGGCCGAAGGCATCATCGCCTGGCTGGACAGTTTCGTGATTCCGAAGAGCGCGAAAAACCCGGACGCTGCCCACCAGTTCATCAGTTTTGTGCTGCAACCCGAGATTGCGGCTCTGATCAGCGAGGATATCGGCTACGC
This sequence comes from Marinobacter sp., assembly GCA_046498485.1. Taxonomy (GTDB): domain Bacteria; phylum Pseudomonadota; class Gammaproteobacteria; order Pseudomonadales; family Oleiphilaceae; genus Marinobacter. The sequence continues at coordinate 6,305 of JAWOAO010000387.1, forward strand.
CACGCCGAACCTGGCGGCTCGCGACTTGCTGAGTGCCTCGGTGGCGAACGACCGCGCCAGCTATCCGAATGCCACCGACATGATCAACGCCGAGTTTCAGGAAGATATCGGCGATGAAGCGCTGCAGGTGTATGCCCGGTATTGGGAAATGCTGAAGTCCGGCCGTTAAGCTTGGCTCAGATTGCCGGAGCGGTATAGTCCGGTGAGATTCCGGACTGCGCAATGCAGTCCGGAATGTTCATTCCCTGCAGTGCCCCTTCTGCCGTGATCAGCATGGTTTTCATGCCGGCCTGCTGCCCGCCCAGAATGTCTGTGTGCAAAGTATCCCCCACCATCAGAACCTCGGCTGGATCGATGCCGCCAAGGGCTGCCAGAACTTCGGCGAATGCCGGCGGGTAGGGTTTGCCAAAAAAGTCTGGCTGCAGTGTGCAGCGCGCCATCAACAGGTGGGCGAAATAACCGGGTTCCAGAGTCAGGCAGTCGCCCCTGGGGGCGACCAGGTCCGGATTGGCGACACAGACAGGGCGTGGATGACGCGCCAGGCTCCGGGCCAGGGCTTCGTGCAGTTCTTCGTTCCAGCCTTCGCTGCTCAGAAAGACAAAACCATCCAGCTGGTCCAGCTGAAACGCAGTGATGCCCGGGCGCACGGGTACCCAGTCCAGTGGCAACGACTCCGGCGCCGAAGTGGCAGGTGCAAGCACACCGTACCTGCCCGCCCGGGATTGCCGGTGCAGTGATTGTTCCAGTACCCAGCGGCTGGATATCAGCTGGTCCGGGGTGATGGCGAAACCCATGTGCTGATACTTGGCCACCAGAGCGCTGTGACTGGCGGTGGCTGCGTTCGACAGGATCATCACCGTTTTGCCAAGATCCTGCAGTTTCCGTATGCGCCGTATGGCAGAGGGGAACGCCCGCGGCCCGGCATTGAGCACGCCAAAGGCATCAAACACAAACGCCCCGAAACGGTCGGTCAGCGGCGCCAGCGAATCCAGAATCTCGGTGTCTGGTTGCTGGCTGGCTGGTAAACCTTTGGGCAGAGTCGAACGGATACTCTGGTACTGGGCAAAGGCCCAGGCCGGGTCAGGTGTTAGCCCGGCGAAGCGGGTTGGGTGGCTGTCAGTCATGGCTTCAGAGTACCGCTTCACGAACCCTGGCGGAAACCCATTCAGAAATAACCACGGTGCCAAGAATCACCACAAAGATCATGGCAACCTGGTTCCAGGCCAGGGTGCTCAGGGATGCATTGAGCTGAATGCCCAGCCCGCCTGCACCCACCAGGCCGAGAATGGTGGATTCGCGAATATTGATGTCCCAGCGGAACACGCTGATGCCCCAGAAGGCTGGCATTATTTGCGGCACGATGGCGTAGTCGATCACCTGGACACCAGACGCGCCGGTTGCCCGGACGGCTTCAACCTGCGTTTCGTCGATTTCCTCTATGGCCTCATAAAGCAGTTTGGCAATGAAACCAATGGAGCGAAGGCCAATCGCGACAATACCTGCCAGCAGGCCGGGGCCAATGATGGCCACCAGCAACAACGCCCAGATCAGCGAGTTAATCGAGCGCGATGCCACGATGACCAGCAAAGCCACCGGCCTGACAAAGCGGGTGCTGGGCGTGGTGTTGGTGGCGGCCAGAAACGCCACCGGTATGGCGAAAATAATGCCGAGCAGGGTGCCCAGGGTGGCGATATTGATGGTGTCCCAGAGTGGTTCCCAAAGGTTGCTGATGTAGCCCCAGGCTGGCGGAAACATTCGGCTGCCAATATCAAAGGCCTGCTCCGGCGCATCGCTGACAAAAGCCCAGATGGTATGTTCATTCATCACCTGCCAGCTGACGACGGTGATGGCCACCAGCCAGAACCAGCCCAGCCATCGCAGCAGGGTGTGTTTAGGGCTGCGGTGTTGCCACTGAGGTTGTGCGGTTGATGATACCTGTATCACTGAAACCACCTGCGAATGTAAGACGATGAGTATTCCACCACCAGCACAATGGCGATGATAATAATCAGAATGGCGCCGGCGGAGTCGTATTCATAACGATCGATGGCGGTGTTGAGCGTCGCGCCAATACCGCCCGCGCCAACAATGCCGATGACCGCGGATTCCCGAAAGTTGATGTCCATCCGATACAAAGACAGTCCGACCAGGCGAGGCATAACCTGTGGCTGTACCGCGTAGTTTACAACCTGCCACCAGCTGGCCCCGGTAGCCCGGATGGCTTCAATCTGGCTATGGTCGCAATCCTCAATTTCCTCCGCCAACAGCTTGGAGAGAAAACCGATACTGGCAAACGTCAGGGTCAGAAATCCGGCAAAGGGCCCGAAACCGAACATGGCCACCAACAGGATGGCGATGATGATTTCCTGGAACGATCGGGACAGCGTAATAATGCTCCGACAAGCCAGATAGACCGGCACTGGCGCCAGATTGCGAGCTGCACCAATACCAATGGGTATGGAGATGAGCACGCCGGCGACCGTTGAGGTCATGGTCATGGTCAGGCTTTCAATCAGGCCGTAGTAGATATCGTTCCATCGGGTGCTGAAATCCGGAGCCAGGAAACCCTGAACAAAGCGCCAGCCTCGCTCTAATCCCAGGTACACCCGTTGCCAGTCGACCTCGACGGTCTGAATGGCCAGTACCAGGTAAACCAGGGCGCCGACCGCAATCACGCGGCGCCAGAACGGGTTGGTCAGCAGCACCGGGGGGCGCTTCCAGCGGGTCGGGTAGGTTTGTGTCAGGGATTGTTCCGGCACTTACACGCCCTCCGCCAGGTCCAGAACGGCAGTGGCCTCGTTCTGGGTCGGGGTGGCATCAGCCCTCAGCTGGGTCCAGTCCTCGTCGCCGTAAATGGTGGTCAGAACCTCATCGCTCAGCGCTTCCGGGGAGCCATCAAATACCACCTTGCCAGCCCGCAAACCAATAATCCGGTCAGAAAACTGCTGCGCCAGCATGACATCGTGGATGTTGATGATGGCCGGCAGATTGCGTTCCTGGCAAGCGGCCCGGATCAGTCGCATGATCTGCCGGGAGGTTTTTGGATCCAGCGATGCGGTGGGCTCATCCACCAGCAACAGCTCCGGATTCTGCTCCAGCGCCCGGGCAATACCCACCCGCTGCCTTTGCCCACCGGATAAGGCATCGGCGCGTTTGTTGTAGTGCTCGGCAAGACCGACGTTGTCCAGCAGGGAGTGCGCCAGCGCGATGTCTTCCGGGCTGAATTTACGGAACCAGGAGCGCCAGGTCGGCACGTAACCGAGGCGGCCGGACAAGACGTTTTCCATGACGGTGAGCCGCTCCACCAGCGCATATTCCTGGAAGATCATGCCGATCCGGCGCCGGGCCTGCCTTAAATCCCGGCGGTTCAGTTTTGTCAGTTCAGTGCTGCCGAGCGTGATGGAACCCTCGCTGGGCTCCACCAGCCGGTTGATACAGCGGATCAGAGTGGATTTGCCGGCCCCGGAGGGGCCGATCAGCCCGACCACCTGGCCTGCCGGCACGTCAAGGCAGACACTGTGAAGGGCTTTGTCGCCGGTTTTGTAGGTTTTCGAGACCTTGTCCAGTTTTAACACAGAGGGTACCGCCAGTTCGATTATTGACAGTTGTAGGCAACGCCATTGGCTGCATCGATCTTGCGGATCACTTCCCAGTGGTTCTGGAAGGTAATCGGAACGAACTGGGCTTCACCGGATTTAGAAAATTCTTCTTCCAGAGCGGTGCCTGTCCAGTCGAACGAGAAGAACGCCGCCTGGATTTTTTCCTGAAGTTCCGGTGTCAGGTTGTGAGCAATGCCGTAACTGGTGGTCGGGAAGGTCTGGGATTTGTACAGGCTGACCAGCTGGTGTTCAGAGACTACATCGCGGCTGAGCATGCGATGCAGAACCGAGTTGGCCACGGCAGCTGCTTTGTAGTCCTTGTTGGCGACACCCAGAATGGAGTTGTCGTGCTTGCCGGAAAATACCGGCTCAAAATCTTCACCGGCGACCATGTTGTAGTCGGCTTTCAGGATGGCTGAAGGGGCTTTGAAGCCGGAGTTGGAGGTTTGTGAGGTAAACGCCATTTCACTGCCCCGGATGTCTTCCACCCTGGTGATGCCGGAACCCGGGTAAGTAAGGATTTCCATTTCATAGCCGAACGAGCCGTCTGCACCGGCCATCATGGTAAACGGGCGCAGACCAGCGCAGGCAACCGCCAGCGGGTTGGAACCGGTATTGAAACCGGCAATGTGCAAACGGCCGGCGCGCATGGCTTCAATCTGGGCGGCATTGGACTGCACCGGGAAAAACTGCACTTTCTTGCCGGTTTTGTCGGCCAGGTGGGCCAGGAACTCGGACCAGACCTCCTTGTAGACCGCCGGGTCTTCAACCGGAGTGTAGGCAAAAACCAGTGTTGACGGGTCTGTCAGACGGGAGGCATCTGAAGGGATGTCGGCAACCAGGTCGCCGTCGTTGTCCTGATAGCGGCTGTCCAGTGTGAAGGCACCGTGAGCCAGCATCGGCGTCAGCAGGGCGGCGCAGGTCAGCGTCAGAAATTTCTTCATGGTGTTTACTCTCAGGTCGTTTTTGGGATTGCTTTAGCCCGACCCTACGGCGATCAGATGATGTTTTTATGACAAAGCTGACGATGCATAAGGTTTCACAAAACTGTCATTTGTAGTCTATAACTTCCAGAACAGGACTGGATTGCGACAGGCTTTTGCCCTTTGTGCTAAACGGAGTTTGATATGACGGGAAAACAGGGAACAAAATTGTTGGCGGCCGGCTCTCTGGTAGCCGCGCTGGGTATTTCTGGCGCGGTAAGCGCTGACGAACTCCGGCTGATCACCTGGGGTGGTTACGCGCCGGATGACGTGGTGGCCGAGTTCGAGAAAGCAACCGGCATCGATGTGCAGATCACGCTGTCCAACAACGAGGATATGATCTCCAAACTCCGGGCCACCGGTGGTGCCGGTTTTGACCTGGCCCAGCCCAGTCAGGATCGTATTGTCGGTATCCAGCGCCAGTTCAACATCTACCAGCCGATCGATTACAGCCGCATCAATACCGATCAGCTCCAGCCTGCCATGGTCGAAGCCACCCAGGCCGCCACCGAACTGGACGGCAACTATTATGGTGTGCCGTCAGTGTGGGGCACCAGTGGCCTGATCGTGCACCGTTCGGTGGCCGACACCGTCAAAGACTACACCGACCTGTGCGATCCTGCGGTGGCCGGTAAGGTCAGTTACCGCCTGAAGCGACCCACTCTGATGGGCTTTGCCTTCGCCATGGGTATGGACCCGTTTGCCGCTTACAACAACCGGGATGAATACCAGTCGATCATGGCCAAAGTCGAAGACAAGCTGATCGACTGCAAAGACAACGTGAAAACCTACTGGACCGGCGGCGATCAGCTGTTGTCACTGCTGCGCACCGGCGAAGTGACCGCCGCCATGGCCTGGGATGCGGGTGGCTGGAAACTGAATGCCGAGAATCCCGAGATCCGTTTTGTCGCGCCGGCATCCGGTGCTTTGGGCTGGATTGATACCTTTGCCATTCCCCGCCGTAGCGAAAACGTAGATGCCGCCTATCAATGGATCAACTTCGTGATGCAGCCGGAAATCGCCGCGAGGATTACCAATGCCTCCGGTAACTTCACCGCCTCCAGAGCCGCCGACGAATTCGTGCAGGCCGATCTGCGCGATGCCTATCGTGCCAGCTTTGATGAGCAGGCCATTAACAACATCAAGTGGTACCCGCCGGTGCCGCCGGGGCTGGAAACCATGGAAGGGCAAGTGCTGGATCGTGTTCAGGCCGCGAACTGATCTGCATGGCGACAGAGTCTGACCTTTCCTGTAGCGGGCTGGTCCGCCGCTTTGGCAGCAACGCGGCGGTGGACCATATCTCACTGGACGTGCCTGCGGGCACGTTTTTCTCCATTCTCGGGCCCTCCGGCTGCGGTAAAACGACTCTGCTGCGCCTGCTGGCGGGTTTCGACAAACCCGATGCAGGTGACATCCACATCCGGGGCCAGCGCATGAACGATGTGCCGCCCAATCGCCGGCCGGTGAACATGGTGTTTCAGCACCTGGCCCTGTTCCCGACCATGTCGGTAGGTGACAACATCGGTTACGGCCTGAAGCGTCGTAAGGTGGCTGCGGCCGAGCGCCGTAAACGCATCGCCGGCGTACTGGAGCAGGTCGGTTTGCAGGGACTGGAACATCGCAATCCCCAGGAATTGTCCGGCGGCCAGCGCCAACGGGTGGCTCTGGCCCGCTGTCTGGTGCTGGAACCGACGCTGTTGCTGCTGGATGAACCCCTGGGTGCGCTGGATCTGAAACTGCGGGAGCAGATGAAGATCGAGCTCAAGCATCTGCAGAAGCAGTTCGGCACCACCTTCGTGTACATCACCCATGATCAGTCTGAAGCCATGGTGATGTCGGACCAGGTGGCGGTGATGAAAGACGGCCGCTTTGATCAGGTGGCACCGCCGGAGGAGCTTTACCGGGAGCCTGCCACGCCCTTTGTGGCGGGCTTTGTGGGTGATAACAATCGACTGGCGGGAGAGGTGGTGTCGGTGATGGATAACCTGGCGCAGATCCGGTTGGATGATGGCGAGGTGGTGCGTGGCCGGGTGGCTTCGGCGGGTCTGCAGAATGGTGCCCGTGCCGAGCTCTATATCCGGCCCGAGTCACTGGTATTCCCCGACGGTGCCCTGAGCCCGGGGTTTTCTGCTATGCAGGCGAAGGTGCGCACCACCCTGTTTGATGGTGGCAACAGCCGGGTCGAGGCGGAAAACGGTGGTCAGCCGGTGTACGCCCGCTTACCGCAGGATGGCTCAGCGCCCAGACTGGCGGCCAACAGTTCGATCCGCCTGGCCTGGGATCCGATGCTGGCCCGGGTGTTCGGAGCCGAAAGCCCATGAAATCGCCAGCCGGGCGCCTGTCACTGTGGTTATTGCTGACGCCGTTTGTGCTGTGGATTGTGCTGTTGGTGCTGGTGCCACACCTGCAGATGTTGAGAGTATCGTTTCAGGTGCGGGAAAGCTGGGACACGATCGCCTGGGGCGTCGGGCAATACCGGAATTTCTTCAACGAGGCTTATTATTGGCGAACCTTCGTGCGGACCGGGGTGATGTCCCTGTTTACCACCTTCCTGACCCTGCTGATTGCCTTTCCCATTGCCTGGTATATCGCCAGGATGGCCCGGGGCCGTGCCAAGGGCATTCTGTTCATGGCCTGCCTGATTCCGTTCTGGGCCAGTGAGTTGGTGCGTACTTACGGCTGGATGATTCTGTTGCGGGAGAGTGGTCTGTTCAGCTCCTGGTTGCAGGCGCTGGGCTGGGTGGATGGCCCGGTGGAGATGCTCTACAACGATGTGGCGGTGATCATCGGGCTGGTCTACAACGGGCTGTTATTTATGGTGGTGCCACTGGTCACTACCCTCGATGGTATGGACGAGAACCTGGTGGAGGCCGGCTACGATCTGGGCGGCGGCCATGCCACGGTATTGCGGGAAATTGTCGTGCCCTGGGCCATGCCCGGCATTGTCTCCGGCTGTATTGTGGTGTTCATGCTTACGCTCGGCAGTTACCTGACGCCGGTGCTGATGGGCGGCAAGGACAGCGCCTGGTTTACCGAGCAGATCTTCACCCAGTTCATTACCCGGTTTAACTGGGAGCAGGGTGCCGCGCTCGGGATACTGTTGCTGGTGCTGTCATCGGTGATGGTCTGGCTTGGCTTGAAACTGTCCGGGCAGTCCCTGCGCAAGGTGATGGGGTGAAGCGATGATACCTTCGGTGCCCCGGTCCCGGTTGTTTGATGGTGTTTACCTGGCGTATCTGGTGGTGTTCTTTGTCTATCTGGCGCTGCCTCTGTTGGTGACAGCGGTGTTCGCCTTTAACGATTCGCCGTTCCCTTCACTGCCCTGGCAGGGGTTTACTCTGGACTGGTACCTGGCGGATGGTTCTGCAGGGCGCACCGGATTATTTCATGACAGTGGTCTGCTCAGCGCGTTGTGGGTCAGTGCCAGAATTGCGGTCTGGGTAACTCTGGTCAGTGTCGCACTGGGCTGTGTGAACGCGGTCTTGTTCGAGCGCCTGCAATTCCGGGGCAAAGAGTTCCTGTATCTGCTGATGCTGCTGCCACTGGTCATCCCCGGGGTGATTCTGGGGGTGTCCATTCTGGTGTTCTACAGTGGTACCGCCAACGAAGTGTCCCGGCTGTGGGGCATTGAGCTGGATCTGTTCCGGCCGGGCATGACCCTGGTGGTGATGGGGCAAGTGACCTTCATCACCACCCTGGCCACCTTGGTGATTGCGGCCCGGTTACGCAAGTTTGATCCACAGCTGGAAGAAGCCGCGCTTAACCTGGGCGCAACGCCCCTGGTGGCCTGGTTTACCGTGACCCTGCCCTGGCTGATGCCGTCCATTTTCGGGGCGGCGGCGATGGCGTTTTTGATGTCTTTCGAGAACTTCAACACCACGGTGATGCTCACCGGCAGTGACACCCCGCTGACGGTCGCTTTATTCAACCGTTTGCGGGAAGGCTCCACCCCGGTACTCAATGCGGTTGCACTGTTCCTGATGGTGGTTTCTGCCCTGCTGGCGCTGTTCATGCTCCGACAAAAACGCGCATGATGAGATTATTCTGTCGCCTGAAGTTACGGTCTATACTGTCGGTTCGCTTCCAACAAGCAGGTTAAGCTTTGCGCCCCTTTCGTTGCCGTCATGTCGTTGCGCTGGTCGCCATTGTCCTGCTGTCTTGGGTTCCGCTCGCCGGACATAGCGCAATGCAACCTGTTGACGAGGGCTGGCAATATCGCTGGGGCGATTCTCCTTTGCGGGCAGACGGCACACCGCTGTGGATTCTGGGAGATGAGCCGGAACAATGGCAAACCATTGCCTTTCCCTCCAACCCGCCTGGCCGCCAGGGCCGTGAACACGCCTGGTTTCGGGTAACTCTGCCGGAGGGCGAGTGGTTTGCGCCGGTTCTGTATATCTACAGCGTGGATATCATTGTTCAAGCCTGGTTTCAGGGTGAGCTGCTTTATCAATACGGCAGCTTTGATGAGCAGGGTCGGGGCCGTTTTGAAGGCTGGCCCTGGCATCAGATCCCGTTGCCCGAACACTATGAAGGCGAAACCGTTTATTTCAGGGTGTTCTCGAACTACACCGATATCGGGTTGTGGGGCGAGGTGGCCATTCTGGACTACCCGGATCTGGTGCTGCACATCGTCAGCCGGTCCACCAAAAGCCTGATTATTGCCGCCGTTTCGGCATTGATTGCCGTGCTGGCGCTGATTTTTGCAATTATCCAGCGCGGCCAGAAGAGCTTCTTCAGTCTGGCGCTGTTTTCATTGGCGACCGCGGTGATGCTGGTTGCCGAGAGTCAGGCCAGTCTGCTGATCGCTTACACGCCGCTGCTCTGGGACTATCTGGCGGCTGGCTCTTATTATCTGATACCGGTTGCACTGGCGCTGTTATTGCAACAATGGCTGTCAGAGCATCGCCCGTGGTTGGTGGGCTGGATCTGGAAATTTCATCTGGTGTTTGCGGTTGCCGCTTTGGGGCTGGCGCTGGTGGGGGCGGTTGATCTGTCATCTACGTTTCCGGTATTTGATGGCTTGTTGCTGGTGTCACTGTTGTTGCTGGCGGGCAGTGCCGGGGTTCGGTTCAAGCGGTTATATCCGGAACAGCAGGCACTGTTGCTGTCCTGCGGGTTATTCGCAGGATTTCTGATCGTCGATATGGCGGTGGCCCATGGCTTTTTGCCCTGGGTGCGTGTGCCGGTCAGTTGGGGTGCGCTGGCCTTTGCCTTGGCTGTGGTAAGTATCTCCGTCTGGCACTACGGCAGAACTCAGAAAGTACTTCAGGAGCTCACGGTTGATCTCGAGCAGAAGGTGGCTGAACGTACTGAGCGGGCAGAAGCGCTGGCACAGCGAGAAGTTGCCAGGTCCCGACTGCTGGCTCTGGAGAGTAACAAGAGCCAGGAGCTGGCGGGCATCA
>JAWOAO010000090.1:0-3077 GCA_046498485.1 Marinobacter sp.
TGCGAATCATCAGCTCCGGCAACATGGCGACCCATGAGCTCGAAGGCATGATGGAGAACGAGATTGACAGTCGCCAGCACGAGCTTGAAGAGCCCTCACACGCAGTGAACAAAATTGCAGATGCCCTGCCTGGCCTGGGTATTGTGGCGGCGGTTCTGGGCATTGTGATTACCATGAACTTCCTGACTGAGGGGCCCGAAAAAATCGGTCTCAGCGTGGCGGCGGCTTTGGTTGGTACCTTTCTGGGGATCTGGATGGGGTACGGGTTTGTCGGGCCGATGTCGATTTCCATGGAGCACTCCGCCAAATACGAACTCAAGGCTTACGAGTGTGTGAAGTCGGCCATCGTGGCGACCGTGTCTGGACAGGCTCCGCAGATGGCCATTGAGTTTGGTCGCAAGGCATTACCCACCGACAAACGGCCTGGCTTCCAGGAATTGAACGATCACGTTCGCGCCAAGTAGCCATTGGAGCGGCGACAGCCGGAGTTAAGGTGTGGAAGAACAGCCGATCATCATCAAGCGTAAAAAGGTAATAGTTGCCGGCCACCATGGCGGCTCCTGGAAAGTTGCGTTTGCCGATTTTGCCACCGCCATGATGGCGTTCTTTTTGGTGCTCTGGCTGACGGCAACCGCGTCCCCGGAGCAAAAGCTGGCCGTTGAGGGCTATTTCAAAGACCCCGTTGGTTTCATGGAGGGTGGTTCGTCCAGTCCGGTGGATCTGGGTGGCAGTGCCTCGGTGATCAATGAGGCGACCCAGGATATTGACTCAAGCCGCATTCAGATTCAGGACGAGGTGGTTGATCAGCTGGCGGATACTCTGGAGCAACGGCGGATGCAGCAATTGGTCCAGGAGCTTCAGGAGCGTATTGAGCAAAACGACACTTTGCAGGAGTTCAAGGATCAGCTGCTGATCGATATCACCGATGAGGGGTTGAGAGTCCAGATCGTTGACCGGTCAGGTCGCCCGATGTTTGACAGTGGCCGGGCTGAGCTGAAATATTATTCGCAGGACATTCTGTTCGAGCTGGCCAACACGCTGGGGTCCGTTAACAACAAGCTCAGCATCACCGGCCATACCGACGCCACGCCCTTCAGTGGTCGGCCAGGCTACACCAACTGGGAGCTTTCTTCCGATCGCGCCAATACCGCGCGCCGGGCCCTGGTCGCGGGCGGTGTGCGGATGGAACAGATTGCGCGGGTGGTCGGATTGAGCGATTCAGTGCTGTTTGACAAAGAAAACCCGACAGCGCCGGTTAATCGCCGTATTTCCATTATCGTGCTCAACAAAAAAGCCGCAGACAGCATTGAAACCGGCGCCGGAAGATCCGATCAGCCGGTGATTGATCTCACCCAGCCAAGCGAAGAGGAACGGCAAGAAGCGTCTGACCGGCTGGAAAGCGGCGACTGGTTTCAGGAGCGTGAGCAGCCAGCGCCGGGCGAACTGGACTGGTAGCTTGGGGTTGCAACCACAAGCCAGGCCGGCTCAGGTAAGCTTGAGCCCTCGGGCCTGCTGTTCGGCCATGGCCTGCAGAATCCGGTGAAAGCTCTTCAGCCGCTCCCGGGACAGGGTACCGGCTTCCGCTGCGGCATCCAGTGCACAGCCCGGGTCGCCCATATGGCGGCAATTGCGGAACTTGCACATGCCGATCAGCGGTCGAATCTCCCGAAAACCGTATTCCACTTCCTGCGGGGTCATGTGCCACAGACCAAACTCGCGAATGCCCGGGGAGTCAATCAGGTCACCCCCGGCCGGCAGGTGGAACAGCTTGGCGGTGGTGGTGGTATGAATGCCCTTGCCGGTACTTTCGGACACCGCGCCCACCCGAAGCAGCTCATCCGGGAGCAGGGTCTGGATAATCGACGATTTGCCGACGCCGGACTGCCCTACAAACACCGTGGTCTGATCCCGTACCAGCGCTTCCACTTCCGGCGCCGGTTGGCCGTCTCCGGCAGTGGCTGAGGTTCTGGCAACCTTGTAACCGAGCGCTTCGTAGCGCGCCAGCAGGGTATCAATCTGCTTGCGGTTCTGATCGTTGATCAGATCGGTTTTATTGAGCAGGATCACCGCCGGAATATCGCAACTCTCGGAAGCGACCAGGTAGCGGTCAATCAGGTTGTCATGGGGTTCTGGCTCCGGCGCAATCACCAGGACAATGTGATCGATATTCGCCGCAACGGGTTTAAGCGATCCGAAGTTGTCTGGCCGCTGCAACAGGTTGCGCCGTTCGCAGCGGGCGACAATGACTCCGGTCTCACTCTTACCGGGCCGCCAGACCACCCGGTCGCCGGTCACCAGGCTGTCAATGTTGGCCCTGACAAAGCACCGGAATACCCGGCCAGGCTCATCGCCTTCCAGAGCTTCGATGTCCAGCTGCTGCCCATAGTGGGCAATCACTAACCCTTCCTGCTCCAGCCCCAGCTCGCCGGCCTCATCCTGTGCCTCGACGGCCTTCTCTCTACGCGCGGCACGGGTGGTCCGCTCTTTCTGGATTTTCTCGATGCGCCATTGCTGGCGTTTATTCAGTTTGCGCTTGGCCATTGGGTTCCGTGCGTTGCGGGAAAGTGGTGTGACACATGATACGTGAATCATGGACAATAGGCAGAGTTTTGAGATTTGTTCACAGCCCGTCTGTGGGTGGTTTCCGGTTCTGGTGCAGGTGCTGGCCTGGAGACGCCTTTCCGGGAGACGCTACGAGCACATCCCTGTGCGCTTGACTGAAGCCATCCATGGCTTCAGACACTCCCGGAAAGGCGTCTCCAGGCCAGCACCCGAGCTGAAGTGCGTTCCGCGGGCTGTTAGGGCGGCAACTGAGATGCCTGGTGTGGGGCTGCGGGTCTGCTTTCCGAAAATGTCGAAGGCCAGGGACGGCCTGAGAGAAGCGCACATGGATGTGCTCGTAGCGGTTTTCGGAAAGCAGACCCGCAGCCGCACATGCACAGAGCACTGGCAGCGGGCACTATGGACACCCAACTCAAACCGAATAGGAAAACAAGATGACAGAGCATAACCGACTGGTATGGATAGACCTGGAAATGACCGGCCTGGATCCGGAGAAAGAGCGGATCATCGAGATG
>JAWOAO010000304.1:0-3677 GCA_046498485.1 Marinobacter sp.
AAGCTTTCCATAAAACAAAATCAAACGGGCTCTGCTTGCGCGGATCCACGTCCACACGAGCCCCGGCATCCAGGTTGTTGGTCACGTTTATTCTGACGTTCTCGCCTTCCTTGAAGCGCATCACCGGGCCCGGGGATTTTCCGTTGTAGCCGATACCCTCTTTGACGAAATCGCCAGTATCAATTTTGACCCGGTCGACCGTCAGGTCGTATTCGCCGGCCACAACCAACGCCGGCAATAACAGGCTCAAAAGCCCGGTTAGTAGGCGTGTTTTCATGTGTTTTACTCCAAACGGCACCATAAAGAATCGGACTTACTTGAAATCAACGTCGCCATACATCCCGGCTTGATAGTGCCCAGGCACGTTGCAGGCAAATTCGATGCTGCCCTTCCCGGTAAACTTCCAGACTAGCTCCTGACTTTCTCCGGGCTCCAGCAACACGCTGTTGGGATCGTCATGCTTCATGGAATGACCATTGCCCATGTCCATTTGCATCATTTGTTTATTCAGCTTGCCGCCCTGAATCACGCCATGCTCGACCATCATCATCATTTCTTCCTGATGGGCCTCGTGCATGGAGGGAGTGCCAATATTGAATTCGTGGACGAGGTTACCCTTGTTCTCCACCACAAATCGCACCGTTTCGCCGGTTTCCACTTCAATGGCTTCCGGCTCGTAATAGTTGTCATGCATTGCCACGTTAATGGTTCGGCTGGCTTCTGAAGCTTTACCCGGCTCGCCGCTGCTGGCCCCGTGCCCGTCGCTGTGAGCACCCGCGGCAAAAGCCGTTGCCGACATCGACATCGCGGAAGCTAAAATCAAAAACTTTGATGGATTCATCCGGTTTTCTCCTGTGAAATAATGTGCGTCAACACGCCAGTCGGCTCGCCCGGAACATTGAGCAATACCAAGGAACGGCTGATACCATCGCGCACCAACCTGAATTCATGCTGAAAATGACAAACTATTTAGGATTCAGGCTGAGTTCAGGTTAGCCAGCAACACTGGCACGCCGCGTAAACTCCGAAAAGGACAGACTCATGCGTTTATTGCTGGTCGAGGACGACCGTTTGCTGGCTGATGGGTTAAGTGGTCAGCTGGAGAAAGCGGGTTTCAGTGTTGATACCACTTACACCGCCAGAGAAGCGGTGATGCTGGGTGAGCAGGAAGATTACCGGGCCGTCGTGCTGGATCTGGGCCTGCCCGATGGCAATGGTCTGGATGTGCTGAGAAAGTGGCGGGCGAACCGTGTCAGCTTTCCGGTATTGATTCTGACCGCAAGGGGTGACTGGCAGGATAAGGTCAATGGCCTGAAAGCCGGGGCCGACGACTACCTGGCCAAACCGTTCCAGGCGGAAGAATTGATCGCCCGCCTGAATGCCATCGTGCGCAGAAGCGAAGGCAGAATTCAGTCCATGGTCAGGGCCGGTGGTTTTGAGCTTGACGAAAATCGCCAGTGCCTGAAAGTGGCGGATGGCACCGAACACAGCCTGACCGGCACTGAGTTCCGTCTGCTGCGCTGCCTGATGAGCCGCCCAGGCCATGTGTTCTCGAAAGAGCAACTGATGGAGCAGCTCTACAACCTGAATGACAATCCGAGCGAAAACGTCATCGAGGCCTATATTCGCAGGCTGAGGAAGCTGGTAGGAACCGACACCATCTCAACACGACGTGGCCAGGGGTATCTGTTCAATGACGTTGTTTAAAAAACCGACGTCAATCAAGGGGGCATTGCTCGCTCTGTTATTACCCGCCGGCATTACCCTGATGGCCATAGCGTGGCTGGTACACGGCTTGTTGTTGGACCGGATGGCTCAGGAATTTCTGGAAAGCCGGCTCAAGGACGAAGTGGCGTTTCTTGAACACCAGATTCGCGATTCCAACGGTAAACTGGACACCCTCCAGACCGGTGATTACTTCCAGGAGGTATTCCATCACGCCTTCGCCATTCACTCACCGGCCCGGACACTCATCTCGCCGGATGCGTGGGCGCCGCTTTTAATGCCCCTGATTGACTCCGGGCAGGATGGAACCCAGCGGGTGCAGGGCGCAGACACAGCGGGCGCGCCCTCGGATATTCTTGCCTACCGGAAGTCATTTCGTGTGGGCAATACGCCCATTGTGGTTATTGTTTCCGAAGACCTCAGTGCTTTAAAACGCAGCCAGGCAGAACTGCACGCCTGGACGGCCATCGTCTCGATTTTGCTGATCCTGCTGCTGGTTGCCGTGATCTGGTTTGGTATTAATTTATCCCTGCGGCCGGTTGTAACCCTCAAGGCCGCGTTAAGGCGGCTGCAGGATGGCGAGATCTCGCGGATCGATGTCCAGGCCCCCGAAGAATTTGACCCTCTCGTTCAGCAGCTTAACCAGCTGCTCGACTCTCTGGACCAGCGGCTGGAACGCTCACGAGATGCCCTGGCCAACCTGTCCCACAGCGTCAAAACCCCCATCGCTGCAGTGCGCCAGATACTGGCGGACAGCGATCGCCCGCTCACCAATGAGCTCAGGCATCAGATGGCAGCCAGGCTGGATGACATCGACCAACAACTTGAAGGGGAAATGCGGCGCAGCCGATTTGCCGGGCCACAGATCGGCAAAAGCGCCTACCCGGTGAAACAGGCAAGGGATCTGCTCTGGATGCTGGGCCGGTTGTACCCGGAAAAATCGTTTGAACTGTCGAGTTCGCTCCCCGAGGCAAGCCGCTGGCCGATTGAAGAGCATGACCTCAACGAAATACTGGGCAACCTGCTCGACAATGCAGGCAAATGGTCGACACGATGCGTGGAGCTCTCGTTGGAGCAAGGCAAGGGTTTAACGCGCATAGTTGTCACCGACGATGGGCCCGGCGTTGATGAGAAGGAAATGGCCAACCTGGGTCAACGGGGATTAAGACTCGACGAGCAAACACCCGGGCATGGGTTGGGTCTTGCCATCGTCCGGGACATAGTCGCGCGCTATGGTGGGGACATCCACTTTTCAACCGGCGCAGATGGCGGGTTACGCATAACCGTCGAATTTTAGGTTTTTCTTCCACCACCGCAGGTGGCATGCCTGCGATCGGGTGCTACAGTAATTTTGTACCCGTTAGAAGTTTTCCGCACCACCCGTCAGAACACACCAGGGAGCTGAATTATGAGCACATCAGAGGGTAGCCAGCCGTTTCTGTCCGATATCAAGAACATCCGGGAACGCGCCCGCGCCAACATGCGCGACGGTGCCGTGACCGATGGTTACACGGCCGACCGCGAAACCGTGATCAAGATTCTGAACGAGGCACTTGCAACCGAGATTGTCTGTGTTCTGCGCTACAAGCACCACTACTACGCCGCGGACGGCCTTAACGCCGAAGCCGTAGCGGCGGAATTTCTTGAACACGCACAACAGGAACAGGAACACGCCGATCAGATCGCCGAACGTATTGCCCAGCTGGGCGGCAAGCCGGATTTTTCACCAGACAGCCTGTCTACCCGCAGCCACTCGGAATACGTTGAGGGCGACACGCTCAAAGAGATGATTCAGGAGGATCTGGTGGCGGAGCGCATCGCCATCGACAGCTATCGCGAGATTATTCAGTACCTGGGCGACAAAGATCCGACCACACGCCGGTTAATGGAGGAGATTCTCGCGGTAGAGGAAGAGCACGCCGATGACATGGCCGGCCTGTTGCAGGATTACA
>JAWOAO010000312.1:0-7718 GCA_046498485.1 Marinobacter sp.
CCGAATTGGGTGGACGGCTGAACGCCATCGAGTCCACTTCGGCGTTTCTTGAGGACTCCGGCCTGTACACCAAAGAGATTCGCTCCCAGTTGCAGGATGTAGACTATGCCGAGGCCATCAGCAATCTGACCTTCCAGAGTTTCGTTTTGCAGGCGGCTCAACAGTCGTTTGCCCAGGTTTCCCGGATGTCATTATTCGACCGACTGTAATTAACTGAGGTGGTATACGATTTTTGCCTGCTGCCCCGGTTGCTTTCAGGCGCAGGCTCAGTATAATTCCACCCTCTTCGATGGCGGCGTGGTGAAATTGGTAGACACGACGGATTCAAAATCCGTTGGGGTAAAACCCGTGGCGGTTCGAGTCCGCCCGCCGCTACCACTTATCGGCCGCAGTCTGCGGCATCGTGAATAGCCGGCCCATGAACGTCTCCGATTTTCATTTTGACCTGCCGGACGAGTTGATCGCCCGTTACCCGCTTGAACAACGCAGTGCGTCACGCCTGCTTAGCCTTGACGGCCTTTCCGGCCAGACTCAACACTTTCAGTTTACTGATCTTCCGGATCTGCTTCAGCCCGGCGACCTTCTGGTTTTCAACAATACCCGCGTAATTCCTGCTCGCCTGTTCGGTCAGAAAGAAACCGGCGGCCGTGTTGAGGTGCTGGTTGAACGACTGTTGGGTGAGCGTGAGATTCTGGCGCATGCCCGTGCTTCAAAAGCGCTCAAACAAGGCCAGAAAGTCATTCTGGAAGACGGCACGTCAATGACCATGGTTGGCCGGGAGGATGCTCTGTTCCGTTTTGCCTACGACGGTACTGACGCCATTCTGGACGTGCTTGAGCGCATCGGTCATATGCCGCTGCCGCCTTACATGGAACGGGCAGACGATTTGTCCGACCGGGAGCGTTACCAGACGGTTTACGCGAAAGAAGCCGGTGCGGTAGCGGCGCCGACGGCAGGCCTGCATTTTGACGATGCGGTGCTGGAAGCTCTGCAAGCCCGGGGCGTCGAATTCGCCTACGTGACGCTGCACGTCGGCGCCGGCACGTTTCAGCCGGTTCGGGTCGACAAGATAGAAGATCACATCATGCACAGCGAAGTGGCCCACGTGCCCCAGGAGACCGTTGATGCCGTCAATCAGGCACGGGCCAGGGGCGGGCGAGTGGTTGCTGTCGGCACCACGTCGGTACGTTCACTGGAGTCTGCCAGTCGGGCAGGGTACCTGAGTACCTTCCGGGGCGAGACCGACATCTTTATTTACCCTGGCTACCGATTCCAGACGGTGGATGCCATGGTCACCAACTTTCATTTGCCTGAATCCACCCTGATCATGCTGGTCAGTGCGTTTGCCGGTTTTACCAATATCATGACGGCCTACCGGGAAGCGGTCGCCCGGCAGTATCGCTTTTTCAGCTACGGCGATGCCATGTTCCTCGTCGCTCAGGATCCTAGCCGTGGCATGCTGGCTGGTGCAGACGATAACGACGCTAACCACACCGAAGCCAGTGGAGAATCTTTGTGAGTCAATCCTGTTTTATGTCGTTTGAAAAGCTGGGTGAGGATGGCAAAGCCCGTCGGGGCCGCCTGACGTTTCCCCGCGGCACGGTTGAAACCCCTGCCTTTATGCCCGTTGGCACTTACGGCACGGTTAAAGGCATGTTGCCACGGGATATTGAAGCGATCGGCGCAGAAATCATTCTGGGCAACACCTTCCATTTGATGCTGCGGCCCGGCACCGAAGTGGTTAAGGCGCATGGCGACCTGCACGATTTTACCCAGTGGCAGGGGCCGATCCTGACCGATTCCGGTGGTTTTCAGGTGTTCAGCCTGGGCGAAATGCGCAAGATTTCCGAGCAGGGCGTGATCTTCCGTTCGCCGATCGATGGCTCCAAGGTTGAGCTGTCGCCGGAAATTGCCATTCAGGTGCAGCGGGATCTGGGCTCGGACATCGTCATGATTTTTGACGAATGCACGCCGTACCCGGCGACCGAAAAACAGGCCAGGGAATCCATGGAGTTATCTTTGCGCTGGGCTGAGCGCAGCAAACAGGCTCATGCCGGCAATCCTGCGGCACTGTTCGGCATTGTTCAGGGCGGCATGTACGAATCCCTGCGGGATCGCTCGCTGGAAGGGCTGACGGACATCGGCTTTGATGGCTACGCCATTGGTGGGCTGTCGGTTGGCGAGCCGAAAGAAGACATGATCCGGATGCTGGACCACCTGCCGCCAAAAATGCCGGAAGACAAGCCGCGATACCTGATGGGTGTGGGTCGGCCGGAGGATCTTGTTGAAGCGGTGCGCCGGGGCGTAGACATGTTTGATTGTGTTATGCCCACCCGCAATGCTCGCAACGGCTACTTATTCACCTCAACCGGCATTGTCAAAATACGTAACGCCAAGAATCGCCACGACACCGGACCACTGGATGAACGTTGCGACTGTTACACCTGCCAGCATTTTTCAAAAAGCTACCTGCATCACCTGGACAAGTGTGGCGAAATGTTAGGCTCGCAGCTCAATACTATCCATAATCTGCGTTTCTATCAGAACCTGATGAGTGGATTGCGTGGCGCCATTGAAGCAGGTACATTGTCCGACTTTGTAAGCGAATTCTACGCCTTACGTGGTGAAAGTGTGCCGCCGATGGGCAATCCCTGATCATATTTTACTCAAGACTAGTCAATAATCGGAGAACCTGAATGAAATCAATCAAAATGCTTATCGCCGGTCTGCTGTCGCTGATGCCTGCTCTTGCCATGGCACAAGATGGTGGCCAGGGTATGAGCGTGATCGGTCAAGTTATCTTCTTCGCCGGCTTTATTCTGATTTTTTACTTTCTGATCTGGCGCCCGCAGTCCAAGCGCGCCAAGGAACATAAGAATCTGATGTCGGGCCTGAACAAGGGTGACGAAGTGATCACGTCTGGCGGCGTGGCCGGCCGTATCAACAAAGTAGCTGAGGATTTCATCCTGCTGGAAGTGGCTGACAACGTTGAGATCAAAGTCCAGAAGGTCGCTGTGTCAGCGGCCCTCCCGAAAGGCACTCTGAAAGATATCTGAGCCGTTTTATGAGCGGGCGCCGCATTGCGTCGCCCGTTAATTATTATTGGCTGAAACACCAAGGCCGGCGGCGTTGCCGGCTCGAAGGATTCCCATGCTGAACAAGTATCCGCTCTGGAAGAATCTGATCATCGTGTTCGCACTGATGATCGGGTTCATTTATGCCTTACCGAATTTCTTTCCTGATGATTACGCCGTACAGATCACCGGAGCCCGCGGTAGCACCGAGGTAGACCAGCGAGTGCTGGATCAGGCCGTGGGCGCTCTCGAGAGCCGTGGTATTGAGGTCAAAGACAGCGGTTTGGACGATCGCAATGCGTTGATACGTTTGAGCAGCTCAGACGATCAGTTGCGTGCGCGCCCGGCCGTGCAGGCTGTTCTTGGCAATAATTACCTGGTGGCATTGAACATGGCGCCGTCCACACCGCAGTGGCTGCGTAGTGTGGGCGCGGGGCCAATGAAGCTGGGCCTGGATTTGCGGGGCGGTGTCCACTTCCTGTTGGAAGTCGATATGGAAACGGCAGTCGGTCAGCGCCTCGAGGCGCTGTCAGGGCAAATCAAACGGGAGCTTCGGGAGGAGCGGATTCGCTACCGCGGTGGTGATGTGCAGGGTGACCGGGACATTGTGCTGAGTTTCCGTGATTCCGATGCCCGCAGCCAGGCGTTTGATCTTGTTCGTCGGCAGTACAACGAGTTTCTGCTGAGTGAAAGTACTCAGGATGGTGAGTTCCAGATTACCCTGACGCTGTCAGAAGGTGAAGTGCGGTCGATTCAGGAGTACGCGCTCGAGCAGAACCTGACCACCATCCGGAACCGTGTTAATGAACTGGGCGTTGCCGAACCGCTGGTTCAGCGTCAGGGTTCGGACCGAATTATTGTGGAGCTGCCGGGCGTGCAGGATACCGCTCAGGCCAAGCGAATTCTGGGTGCTACGGCCAACCTGGAGTTCCGGATGGAGGCTCGTCAGGATACGCCGTCAGCGGAAACCGAAGAGTTCAGTTTTCGTGATACGCCACAACGCAGCGCCCGGCTGGAGCGGGATGTCATTGCCACCGGTAACAACGTGGCCAATGCCCAGCAGGCGTTTGATGAAAACGGGCAGCCTCAGGTCAACATCACCATGGATTCTGTCGGTGGTGATCTGATGAATCGGGCAACCCGCAATAATGTTGGTCGTCGTATGGCGGTGCTGTTCATCGAGTTTCGTACCGAGACCGAGAGCCGTGAGGTTAATGGTGAGATCGAGCAGGTCGAGAATCGGGTTATTGAAAAAGGTCTGATCAGTCTGGCAACCGTGCAGTCAGCCCTGGGTAGCAGTTTCCGGATTACCGGGCTGGACTCCATCCCTGAGGCGGCGGAACTGGCCTTGTTGCTGCGTGCCGGCGCACTGGCGGCACCCATGTACTTTGTCCAGGAGCGAACCATCGGTCCAAGCCTGGGCCAGAAGAACATTGATGCCGGTGTTATGTCTGTGGTGTTCGGTTTCACTCTGGTGCTGCTTTACATGCTGGTGTTCTATCGGGGCTTCGGGATGGTGGCGAACGTTTCACTGACCCTGAACCTGATGTTGTTGCTGGCTTGTATGTCGATTCTGTCGGCTACGCTGACTTTGCCGGGTATCGCCGGTATCGTTTTGACCGTTGGTATGGCGGTTGATGCGAACGTATTGATCTTCGAGCGGATCAAGGAAGAGCTCAAGACGGGGGTGTCGCCACAGAACGCCATCAATACAGGCTATGGGCGGGCCTTCGTGTCCATTTTTGATGCCAATATTACAACGTTACTGGTGGCGGTTATCCTGTTTGCCATGGGATCTGGCCCGGTCAAGGGCTTTGCGATCACCCTGTGCATCGGTATTCTGACATCCATGTTCTGCGGACTGGTGGTCAGTCGCGCCATTGTGAACGTTGTCTACGGCGGCCGCAGGGTCGAGAAATTGTCGATCGGGGGGAAGCTGGCTAATGGCTGATACACAGAAAAAACCGTTTGATTTCATGAGTTTTAGGAAGATAGCTTCGGTATTTTCAATCGCTCTTGTGGTCCTGTCCTTGGTGCTGTTGGGTGTTCGTGGCCTGAACTTTGGTATGGATTTTACTGGCGGGACCTCGGTTGAGCTGGAATACGCAGAAGCCCCGGACCTGGCTGACATCAGAACCACGATGGCGGAGGCTGGCTACGAACAGTATGTCGTGCAGAGTTTTGGTTCTGACACCACCATACTGATCCGGATGGCCGAGGCCGAGAATGATCAGCTGGCTCGCGAAGTCGCAGACTTGCTGACCTCGGGCGGTGCCGAACTGGAGCTGATAGGCTCTGAGTTTGTCGGCTCCCAGGTTGGCGAGGAGCTGAAGGAAGATAGCGGATTGGGCTTGTTGATTGCCCTGGCGGTGGTGCTGATCTATGTCGGTATGCGTTTCCAGTTCAAGTTTGGTATTGCCTCGGTGATTCCGCTTGCGCACGATGTGCTCATTGTTCTGGGCATGTTCGCCTTGTTCCAGTGGACCTTTGACCTGACGGTGCTGGCTGCGTTGCTGGCGGTTATCGGCTATTCCCTGAACGACACCATTGTTGTGGCGGATCGCATCCGGGAAAATTTCCGGAAAATGCGGGTGGGGGAGCCCTGGGACGTTATCAACGAGTCCATTCACCAGACCATTACCCGGACAATCAACACCTCTGGCACCACACTGGTGGTGTTGCTGGCGCTGTATTTCTTTGGTGGTGAGGCCATCAATAACTTTGCCATTGCGTTGATTATTGGCGTGGTTGTCGGTACTTATTCCTCCATCTATGTGTCTGCGAACATGCTGATGGTTATGGGGATAACCCGTGAAGATCTGATGGTTCCGGTTAAAGAAGGGTCGGCTGAAGAGGTTGAGGAAGAGCAGCCACCGGAGTGGTTGAACCGGATGTAACAACAGGCCGGAACACTGTTCCGGCATGAAGTTCGGGAGCACAAAAAAAACCGCCATCCTTACGGATTGGCGGTTTTTTTTGTGCTCCCGAAAGGTTATCGGGGCAGGCGGCCCCGGAAGGGCTGCAGCAGTTTCAGGATTTCACGGAACAACTTGGGGTTTGCCACAATCAGTTGACGGGCGTTGCCAATAGAAGGGTTGCCCGAAAAATCGCCGGTTAAAGCGCCGGATTCCATGGCGAGCGTTACGCCAAGGTCCAGGTCAGCGGGAGCTGGTCGGAAGATGATCGCCGCATCGAGCAGGCCTGCAGACACTCGGGCAATATCCAGTGCCACGCAGCCGGAGGTGCGGAACATGCCGGTTGCGCGGGCCAGAGTGGCCGCCATTTCGCCCCAGATCAAGGGGTCATCGCCTTGACGAGCCTGATCCAGAAGGTTGGTGGCGAGGGCTGATCTGGCAGGCATTTTAATCTCTGAAGTGCGCACGCGGCGGCTGTTCAGAGCGGCGCCATGGCCACGGCTGGCAGAGTACTCTTCTCCGGTGACCGGGTTTACCAGAAGCAGGTTCTCGGTACGGTTGTTCTTCTTCTGGGACAAGGCCAGGGCAAATTCCGGGATGCCACGTACAAAGTTATCGCGACCCAGAATCGGGAATATATGCCAGCTTTTGTCGCTGCCACCGGCGTCGGCCTCTCCCATCGGCGCGATGGTGTGATCTTTATAGGCCTTCGTCAGCTGCTCGGCAAAATTGTCGTAGATGGACCGTTCGACCCGCTCCAGCTGCTGGTAGCGGTCGGTTTCGTCTTTGCCGTTGGGTTCCTGTCGCTCGAAATGGGCTTTCAGGTAATCGGATCCCTGGCGGGCAACGCGCAGGGCCATTTTAATTGCTGGTTGCATCTGAGTGATCGTTATCCGGGTGTGTGAAGGCCGGTTATGATAGCAAAAACTACCGGCGCTTGTCTGTTTTTTGGCTCAGCAAAAGCACGGATATCATAGGGTCAAGGGTATCTTGCGGCATATCCGGAGAGCGGGCAGGCTCTTATTTCTGCTATCATTCACCACTTTCAACTATAGAACTTTTATACATAGGCCCGATGACCATGCACAAGCCCGCGTTGCCGCTGGAAGGCACGGATACCTTCAATGATCAGATCAGGATCGTCCTGGTAGAAACATCCCATTCCGGCAATATCGGGGCTGTCGCCCGGGCCATGAAAAATATGGGTCTGGGAAACCTCTGGCTGGTCAATCCGGCGTCTTTTCCGGATGAAACCTCCTACGCCCGGGCAGCCGGTGCATCCGATGTGCTGGACAGAGCTCAGGTGGTGAACTCTCTGGATGAGGCCCTGGCGGACTGTATTCTGGTGATGGGCACCAGTGCCCGTGGCCGGAAAGTGCCCTGGCCAGTGGTCGCGCCACCGCAGGCGGCGGTCACCGCGTCCGAGGCCAGTCAGCAGGGCCCGGTTGCGATGGTGTTTGGTCGCGAGAATCATGGTTTGTCCAATGAGGAGCTCCAGCGCTGTCACTACCACATTCATATTCCGTCAAACCCTGATTACAGTTCTCTGAACCTGTCGATGGCGGTTCAGGTCATCAGCTACGAATTGCGAATGCATTTTCTGCGCGGCCTGGAAGAGGGCGAACCCAGCTCCTACCTTGAATCCATGGTTGCGCCCGGCGACCGGGGCTGGGATGTGCCGCCGGCGGCCGTTCATGATGTTGAGGGATTTTTCGGGCACCTTGAACAG
>JAWOAO010000335.1:0-5343 GCA_046498485.1 Marinobacter sp.
ACCAGTTACGAGAACCAGCGCTTTGACAGTGTCATACGGCAGCAATACGACTTCAGTTGCGGCTCAGCAGCGGTTGCTTCGCTGTTGTCCTTTCACTACGAAGACCAGGTAACAGAGCATGATGTCTTCATCGAAATGCTTGCGTTGGCGGACGAAGAGAAGGTGCGCCAGGAAGGTTTCTCCATGCTCGATATGAAGCACTACCTGGAGGCCAGAGGGTATCAGGCCGATGGTTTCCGCATGCCGCTGACCGGCCTCAGGGAAAAAGTGCGCTTACCTACGATTGTGTTATTGAACATTGATGGCTTCCAACATTTTGTCCTGATCAAGGGGATCAGTGATGACGAAGTCCTGGTGGGGGATCCAGCACGGGGGTTGAAGGTTTATTCCTACGCACAATTCAGCGAATACTGGAACGGCACCGCCTTTGTTATCCGCAGCCATCTTGAACAGGGGCGAGACGCCTTTCTTGGCGAGGGACATTGGCCGCAGGTGGCCAGGGCGCCGTTACAGAAAGGCCTGGGGGGGCCGTCCCTCGGCCATACATTGCCCTACTGGCCCTCTACAAGGGAATGGTGATGATCATGCTGATCCGGATGCCAGCGATAGCGTTATTGGCTCTTTCATTTGCAACCCTGGCGCCGTCTACCCAGGCAGAACTGAGGCTTGGTGTCGAACCCCTGAGCGATCCGCAGCTGGCTGAGTACCGGGGGGGCTTTCTGATGGATAACCTGGAAATCAGCATTGGGCTGGAGCAGATTGTCGGTATTAACGGTGACACCATGGTGATCAATCGTTTGACCATCCCCAATCTTAACCAGGCGGTCAGGGATCGTGTGGTGGATCATCATACCGAAACCGTCCTCGAGGTTATCAGCGCGAACCGGAGTGGTGGCGCGCGAGTAGCCAGTAATATGGCCGGGGCTAACGGCTGGATGACGGTGATTCAGAATAACCTCGACAGCACAGTGATACAGAATATGCATCAACTGAACATCGAGCTGAGCAATCTGGGTGCCGCCGGGAATCAGTTCCCGGCGCGGTTCAGTGATCAGCTGGTTCAGTTGCTTGGCCGCTAGCCGGCCATTCTGCCTGGCTGCCTAGAGACTGATCGGGAGCTTGAGAGTAATTTCGCTGTTGGGCGCATTTTCCGTCACCCCTATGCTCACCGTCAGGCTCAGAGTCGTGGCACGTGTCAGCCGTTGGGACAGGCCGAACGACAGTGACCCGATCTGAATGCGGTCGAAGTTGGCTGCAAACAGATCGTTATTATGTTCGAACGTTGTTTTGCGGATAATCGAGTGGTCATAGCCCAGGCTGAAGGATGTGCGGTCGTTAAAGGCAAAGCCCATGCCGAAGCCGAAACGCACGATGTCACCGGGATCGACCGTGCCGCCATTTTCAAAGCCCTGCTCCTCTTTTAGCGTCCAGACATAACTCAGGTTGCCGAACAGCACCGCGGGGTCCGTCGGGTAGATAAAGGAAAGGCCCGGTTCGAATGCCCAGAAGCCGGAGCCCGTAGGACGATCACCCAGCTCGACGCCGATGGGAGTCCCATCATCGCCCTCAATTACCCGCCGCTCGACATCATACGGACCTTCTCCGGTTGGGGCTTTCACTCGCATGGCGCCAATAACATAGGGCCAGCCGCCGAGGCCATCGGTTAACTGGTAACGGACCGAGAGTTCAACATCACCGAGCCCCTCGCCTGAGGACTCGCGCAGGGTGTCTACCGGTGTGCCCTTGAAAATCTCACGCTCTCTCAGGTCCTCATTGATGCTGAGGTAGGGTGCACGGACCGCGGCTTCGAGCTTGCTGGTGAAGCCGTATTTGAGTGACAGCGCGCCGACGAAAATATCACGCTGTATTTCCGAAATATTGATCAGCCCGACGAGCAGAGCGGGTATCACCGTGTAACCTTCCACCGCGACCGTCGTTGCGTTGCTGTGGGCGTGGGAGAAGGATGGCTCGATGGTAAACCGGCCGGGCCGGGTGACGATGCCGCGGTCTGCGGTGATGGAGGCAATGTCGGAGGCTGCGTCCTGGGTGGTCGATTCTGTCTGGGCAAGCGGTGCCTGGGCAAGCGGTGCCAGGGTAAACGCGAGGGTAAGCGCAGTGAGTCGTTTCATGACGGGTTTCCTTTTTCTGAGCCGGAATGAAGATGGTTGGGAAGCGGCAAATTGTGTTTTGCCAACAGGCGGTAGAACGAGACCCGGGAGATTTTCAGCAGGCGCGCGGCCGCTGACAGGTTCTGACGGGTCAGGGCAAGGCTGATGGCGATGGCTTCTTCGTCAGCACGGGCCCGGAAGGCTTCCAGGCTAAAGTGGTCGTCCGACGATGCGAGCAAGGCCGGTGGCAACCCCAGGTCTTCGGGTTGAAGCGGAGGATTCCGCGCCATCACCAGGCCCTGATGAAGACGGTTTTGCAGTTCCCGGAGGTTACCCGGCCATGGGTGCCGGGCCATGGCAATCAGGGTGTTTTTGGCCGGCCTCCAGGACTTGTCACCAGAGTCGTTGAGTATTCTCTGAGTCAGGTAGGGCAGGTCTTCAAGGCGATCCCTCAAGGGCGGCATGGTGACCGAGAGATTGCCCAGGCGGTAAAACACATCGCTGCGAAAGGTGCCCTGGGTAACACTGTCTTCCAGTGGCTTGCCACTGATTGCGATGACCCGCACATCCACGCTGATCGGGCGGCTGGCACCTATGGGTTCAATTTGTCCTTCCTGCAGAAATCTGAGCATGGCTGACTGCTGCTCAAGGCTGAGCTCGTCCGCTCCGGAAAGTACCAGAGTGCCGCCGTCGGCAGCCTCTATCCGCCCTTTGCGTGCCTGAAGGGCATGGGTAAAGGCACCGCGTTGATGACCAAACAGTTCGCTTTGGATCAGCGAGGCAGGGAGGGCCGCGCAGTTAACCGTAATCAGCGGGTGATGGCGGCGGCTGGAGTGTTGATGGGCAAAGCGCGCTGCCGCTTCTTTGCCGGTGCCGCTTTCACCGCAAATCAGGATGGGTTCACGGGTGGCTGCAAAGCGACGGAGCAGGCTTCTTGTTCGCCGAATCACCGGCGAATGGCCATCCATGACATGGCGCTGATAGTTGGCGGCATGGCTTTCTGGCAGGCTGCTGCTGAGCCTCGACATCCCCAGCATATGCCCGAGGCTACTGGTGAGCCTGTCCTGATCAACGGGCAGAGAGTGATAATCCTGGCAATACTGTTGAATTATCCGACGCACTTCCGGATGGTTCAGTTGCTCCCGTTGGGTCAAGGCCATCCAGCAGGCTACCGGTAGTCTTTCAAGCCAGTTCCGGACCTGCTCCAGGTGTGGAATGTCATCGGCGGTGAGGGTGCAGATGCCCACGGGCTTTTCGGCCCAGTCCGGTGAGAACCCGACAGGAGACTCAAGCGAGTTGATCCTGATCAACTGCCAGCCGGGGGACACTGAAAAGTGATTTTCGCCCTGGCCTGAACCCGCTGCCAACAAGACGAGCGGTGGTTGCTGTTCCATGGCCTTGCTCCGGCAAAGTGACTGAACAATGGACTGCTTTTGATCTGGGGTCTTGCGGGAAGTACTGCGGAAACTGCTATAGTCAACCACGGCCCTGTGACCTGCTCCCGACGTAAAGCGCGGCAGGTGAAACCCCTGAATGCCCTGTTAAGTAAGCAGGTTCTGCACCAGTTTCATCGAAATCAATAAATACAGAGAGTTGTCGGTCTGGATTGAGCGTGTCACCGTCAGACCTGTAAGGAAGGTTGACATTACTGGCCAAGGAACGGAGTTACTCCATGTTTTCTGATCAATGGACGGTGTTTCTGATCCTGGGGTTAACCCTCGCCTTGTTTGTCTGGAACCGCCTGAGATTTGATGTCGTGGCCATGCTGGCGTTGCTGGCCGTGGCGCTTACCGGCCTGGTTGAATCCGATCAGTTATTTGCCGGTTTTGGTCATCCGGCGGTGATTACGGTGGCGGCGGTACTGGTGATCAGCCAGGGGCTGGTCAATGGCGGTGTGGTGGATGCGGTTGCCCGCTTGCTCGGCAAAGTGGGGCATAACGCGATGCTGCAGGTGATCACGCTGACTCTGGTGGTGGCCCTGTGTTCCGGCTTCATCAACAACGTCGGCGCCCTTGCCCTGCTGATGCCGGTAGCCATCTGGATGTCCCGTCAGTCTGGCCGTTCACCGTCGTTACTGCTGATGCCACTGGCGTTTGGCTCGCTACTGGGCGGTACCATCACGCTGATCGGCACACCCCCCAACATCATCATTGCCAGCTACCGGGAGGGCGGCTCATTCGGCCTGTTTGATTTTGCGCCGGTAGGCCTGGCGATCACCGCAGTGGGTCTTGTTTTCATCGGGTTGTTTGGCTGGCGCCTGACGCCCAAGCGGGATGATCCGGCCAGTGATGACCAGCTGTTTACCGTAGGCGAATACGTTACTGAGCTGAAAGTGCCGGAGGGTTCTGCTTATGCGGGCAGCACGCTGCACAATCTGCTGACCTCCGGTGATACCGATAAAAGTCTGGCGGTACTGGCCCTGATCCGGGATCAACAGACCTCACCCGCACCGTCGACGTTCAGTGTGCTCAGGGAGGCCGACGTGCTTCTGGTGGAGACCGATACCGACAGCCTGCAGGAGTTTATCGACCACACCGGGTTAGTGCTGGCCACCGCCGTCAGTGAGCAAGATGACGGTGACCAGAGCGAACGACAGGCGTCCGGTCAGCCCCGCAAGGGCGCTGAAGATCAGGTGGTCACGGGCGATGTCCAGTTAATGGAGGCGGTCATCGCACCGTCGTCCCGGTTAATCGGGCGCTCGGCGAACCGGCTGAATCTGCGAGAGCAATACGGACTGAATATTGTGGCGATAGCCCGTCAGGGACATCGACTGAAGCGTCGATTGGCGGAAATTCGCTTCAGATCCGGGGATATCCTGCTGGTGCAGGGCCGCGAAGACAGCCTGCCGTCGACCCTGCAAACCCTGGGCTGTCTGCCGCTCGCGGAACGGGGCTTGACCCTGGGCAAGCACAACAAACTAGGGCTGGCGGGCGGCCTGTTTATCGGTGCCATTATGTTGATTGTTTCTGGCCTGCTGGCGCCTCCGGTGGCGCTGGTCGCCTGCGCGGTGGCGATGGTGCTGGTGCGTCTGATGGATACTGGTGAAGCCTATCGGGCCATTGACTGGCCGGTGATTGTCTTGCTGGCGGCGATGATTCCGGTGGGCCAGGCGCTGGAGACAACCGGTGGTGCGGCGCTGATTGCCGACCAGATATTGGCGGTTGCCCAAGGCCAGGCGGCCTGGGTTGCGGTGACCTAAAAAAATGAGTAGCATAACTTCTAACTTTTCACAAAT
>JAWOAO010000001.1:0-3613 GCA_046498485.1 Marinobacter sp.
TCCAGCCTGTCAAGCTCACTGGCGTTGCTGATATAGACCAGACCCGGTGCCGTCAGGCCGCAATGGTCGGATTCCGTCACCTGTCGCGCCAGCGGTGCACCATCGGCGGTAGCGGAGCGGTTTATAGCGCACCCGGTAACCAGCGTCGCGGCCAGGGCCATTGCGGTGATGCGTATGAAATTTTTCGTCAAAGGTCGCTCTCCACGCTGCGGACTGGCTGGCTGTCCTGCTTTTCCCCACTGTCCGGTTTCAGGCGATAGCCTTCAAACCCGACACGTGGCAGTCCCATGGCCGAAATGGTGGGACGGCGGAAGCTGGTGCTCAACCTTACGCCACCGATCGCTTCCTCGCTAACCACGATTTTTTCCGGCAGGCCATTCACCGGGTATTCGGCACAGGCTTCTCCGTTCTCACAGATCAGGCCGTTGTTATCGACGTCTGTTCCGGCGACAAGGAAGTATTCTCCCGGCTCCACCTGATCAAAGGCAAAACGGTACTGACCATCACTGGCAGAGACTACTGTCTGCTCGATGGTATCACGGGTGTTATCGGCGCTGACCAGGAGGACGTAATGCCGGCCTGCATCGCGGTCGTCCGCTGAGGTACCCAGACGCAGGGAAACCGGAACGGTCAGGGTACCCGGAGCGCCGTCATCCGGATCATAGTCAATCTCCAGCTCCGTGGTATAGCGTTTGTTATCTTCCAGCCCCGACGTATCCACCGACACGGCGAGCGACATTGACGGGTCCGTCGGGCGGTCGCCCAGTTTCAGCCACTCCGCGCCAGCAGTTGCCCCTGTGATGCTGACAGCCTCGCCTTCCGGATAGACGGAAAACTCAAGCTCCGCACTCAGAAGCGCCGAGTTGAACTGCAGCGCAGAGGGAGACGCACCCAGGGTAATGGGGAAATTGCCGTCGAGTGCGGCGTCCATGGCCGCAAGTCCGTTGATAAGGCCGGCACCGTACTCGAAGACCGGGCCAACTTCTTCGGTCAGATCACCACTTCTCAACAGACCAAGGAACTCACCCGGTGTGAGAGTCGGCACTTGCCCTTTCATCAGGGCATAGACACCAGCCACATGAGGCGCAGCCATTGAGGTTCCCTGCAAACCAGCATAGCCAGGCTCGAAGGTACCGCTATCGTCCCTGCCCCAGGTGCTGATAATGATATCGGCGGTACCATCCTGATTAGCATCCCTGCTGGCATCGCCGCCCGGAGCGACCACGTCAACAGACTCGCCGATATTGGAATAGGACGCGCGCTCACCGCCTCCATCCACGGCCCCTACCCCGATCACATTGTCATACGCGGCCGGGTAGGTCGGCTCATCCGTGCCCTGGTTGCCTGCAGCGGCCACAATGAGCCGACCACCGCCGCTAGCCCAGGCAGCATTAATGGCATTTTCGAGCGCGTTGCTGGGCCCCAACCCTCCCAGGCTGAGATTGATCACGTTAATTTCTCGCTGTCGTGCAGCCCAGTTCAACGCGTCAATCAGGTCAGCAGAAGACCCCACTCCGTCACGACCAAGCACCCTGACCGGATAAATGGTTGCTTCAGGGGCCATCCCCACTATGCCGATCTCGTTATCCACCGCTGCCGCAATTCCGGCTACGTGGGTGCCATGAAAATTGCTGTTTCTGGCCTTACCATCACCAGGGTCGGCGGGATTGGTATCTCGCCCCGGATCTTGATCGATATCCAGATCACCGGACACATAGTCCATGGTCTGCCCGGAAATAAGTCGGACATTCTCGTCAAGGTCAGGATGCCAGTCGCCCGGGGTGTCCGGCGATGCACTGAACATCCCCGTATCCATCACCGCAATGCCGATACCCGACCCCACCTGCGGCGCTGCCTGCCAGGCCATGGGTGTTCTGGTCAGCGGTAGATTCCATTGCCGGTCATAGAAGGTATCGTCGTCAGGAGAAACCTGTTGCGAGGAATACAGGTAATTGGGCTCGGCAGTGGCAACACCTGGTTGATCACGAAGTTCCCGTACCCACTTTAGCGTGTCCTCGCGGGCATCCTGTGCCCGGGGAGCGGACATTGCGGCGGGGTTTCGCGCACTGTCCCTGCGCATTAGCCAGGAACCGCGCCCCAGATCACGTCGCTCCGACACCGCCATGGCCGCCGCCATCCGGTTGCTGCCGGCAGCCGGCTCAAAACTGACGATAGCTTCATCCGTCATGAACGCCGGCTCGGTATAACTCGCATTCATGATGCTGCCAGACGCCTGATCCGCCAATGTGAGAACGTACCGGAACGGGATGCCGCCCTCAGCGCTGACTTCAATCAGGTAGGAGCCGGGCTGAAAGTTGTTTCCGACAGTAATTGTCAATGGCAGCAGATCATTGGATGAAACCGGATCAACTGCGTTCACCAGTTCTCCACCCTCCTGCTTCAGGATACGCAGGGTTCGATCCGGCAACGGTCCTGCCTGGTCTGGCGACTGAAACACCTGCACAGCAACCCGGTCACCGGGCGCCAGTTCGGCCGCATAAAAATCCTCGGTATCGATAACAAAATCGAACTGGTCAACAGTGCCCGTATTGTAAGTGCCCCGGGTAGCGCTGAGATAACCACCCGCTGTCGCCCCGGGAGGCAGTGTCTGGGCCGATCCGGACGTACCATTATCAATGGACTCACCCAGGCGCGCGTCATCGGCCGTATCGGAATCCACCCGCGTTCCGCTTTCTATATCGATAAACCCGGCAAGGTCAGGCGGATCTTCCTCGCTTCCTCCGGAGCCTCCACTACCACAGGCAGATAGCAGCAGCAAAGAAGAAAATAAACCAGCAGTAACGGGAACAGACCGGAT
This sequence comes from Marinobacter sp., assembly GCA_046498485.1. Taxonomy (GTDB): domain Bacteria; phylum Pseudomonadota; class Gammaproteobacteria; order Pseudomonadales; family Oleiphilaceae; genus Marinobacter. Next base: position 2,819 of record JAWOAO010000001.1, read on the forward strand.
CATAAAAAGCTCACCATGGCGACATCATGGACAAATGAGAGCAATTCCCTTTGTCTTCATCCATAGTATCTGATTAACGTTGGCTAGATTCGTTACGTTCCAGAAATCCATCGGACGCAAAAACCGCCATCAGGTTAACCCGAAGGCGGTTCCTTTAAAGTGACAAAAGGTTACAGCGGGTAAAACCGAAAGAGATCCCTGCCGAGTCAGCCAAAATGGCCGGTCGGGTTCAGGTTGCGGGAGCTGTCAGCCCCATCATGGCAACCACCTGCTCCGTCAGATCGTCCAGTGTCAGCCCCCCATCCGGCCGGTACCAGGTTACCGTCCAGCTCAGGGCGCCGGTAAGCATGCGGCGCACCACAAACGGTTCCGCAGCCAGTACACCCTCGCTGCGCAGTGCCCCAAGTACATCCAGCCACAGCTGCTCGTAGATATCCCGAAGCTCCAGCACATAAGCCTGGGACGCTTCAGACAGGCTGCGCCACTCGAATACCAGCACCGCCATGGCTTCTCCGGTTTGCCCGTTGATGGACTCCAGTTCGGCGCGGACCAGTGCCTGCAGCTTGTCGCGATAGGTGGGCGCAGCATCGACTGCTGACTGCATCAGCGCGGTATTGAGGCGAATGGTTTCCACCATCACCGCCTTGAGGATTGCTTCTTTGGTGCGAAAGTGGTGAAACAGACTGCCGGACTGGATGCCTACGGCCGCTGCCAGATCCCGCACCGTGGTGCGCTCATAACCCTTGTCTCGAAACAGCCTGGCAGCCTCGTGAAGCAGCCGGCCACGGGCACTGA
>JAWOAO010000008.1:0-9568 GCA_046498485.1 Marinobacter sp.
GCGCCGACAAGATCGGCCTGCGCATCAAGACCATCCTGGAGCGCAAACTGGCCCAGGGCGTGCAAGTGTGGTTTCTGTACGACGACATCGGCAGTGTGTGGTTGTCGCGCCGGTGGCTGAAAGAATTGGCTGCCGCCGGCGCCCGGATTGCCTCGTTCGGCAACGGCAACGTGCGCCGTCGACGGTTTCAGATCAATTTCCGCAACCACCGCAAACTGCTGGTCTGTGACGGCCGGGTGGGGTTTGTCGGAGGCATCAATCTGGGTGACGAATACCTGGGCACGGGATTCGATCAGGAGCCCTGGCGCGATACCCATTGCCGGATTGAAGGGCCAGCGGTGACCGGCCTGCAACTGGCATGGCTGGAAGACTGGCACTGGGCCAGCAACATCCGTCCGGAACTGGATTGGCACCCGAACACGGGTGATCGCGGCGATCAGCAGGTACTGGTTCTGGCCACCGGCCCGGCCGATACCTGGGAAACCTGTGCGCTGTTCTTTCTCAACAGCATCAATAACGCCCGCACCCGGATCTGGATTGCCTCGCCCTATTTTGTGCCGGATTTTCAGATCATGAACGCCCTGCAGCTGGCCGCTCTCCGAGGCGTGGATGTGCGCATCCTGATTCCCGAAAAATCCGATAACTGGCTGATCCACGTGGCCGCGTATTCCTATCTGGTGCAAGCCAGCCAGGCCGGCATCGGAATTTACCGCTACCAGCCCGGGTTCATGCATCAGAAGGTGGTGCTGGTGGATGACCGCTACGCGTCGGTGGGCACGGCCAACCTGGATAACCGTTCCATGCGTCTGAATTTCGAAATATCCGTCATCACCACCAGCCCGGACTTCATTGATTCGGTCGACACCATGCTCAGGGACGACCTGCAACACTGCCAGCGCATGACCGAAGGCGATTACCAGGATCGATCGATCCTGTTCCGGCTCAGTTGCCGCGCGGTGCGCCTGCTGGCACCGTTGCTGTAATGGATGCTTTGTTGGCCGCTTAATAGAACAGCTGGGTAAAAGAAAACCCGATGTTGAGATAAGCGGTCCAGTCGTCTTCGTTGTTATAGGCGACCGACATCTGAACCGGTCCGAGCAGGGTATCGACCCCGGCAAACAGACTCCAGGAGCGCACCAGCTGGCTCCAGCGGGCATCACTCATACGGTCCCAGGCGTCACCGGTCTCGAAACCTGCACCGGCAAACCAGGGCATCACCGGTCCACCAAATTCCCGTCGCGCATACACCGAAGCCAGCAAGGCATCGTTACCGGTGATTTCACCGGGGCCGTAGGCCGATAACTGACGAAAGCCGCCCAGGCGCGCCGCATTTTCAATACCGGCATCGCCACTGAGCACCTGTCGGGTATACACCAGCCCGGTCAGGTTATAGCGTTCCCAGGTGCCGGTACCCAACACCATGGCGGTAACCGCGTCAAAGTGCCGATCCGAACCCAGATCTTCCCGTTCAAGCCTGCCGCGCACACCCGCAAACGCTCCGGCTTTCGGGAAAAAGGCATCGCTCAGCGAATCGTGCACCAGTTGCAGGCTCACGTGTCCCTGGTGCACGTCCTCTGTAGGCGCGACCGGCACGCCCACTTCATCGTCTACGGTGGCGTAGCCACGCACATAGGCGAGCCGCACTTCGGCGTCACTGCCCAGTTCCATCCCCAGTGCCAGGTCCACCTGGCGGAAGGTGACATCGACCTCCGAAATACGCTGACCCTGGTCATAAATGCTGTAGTCATCGCGCCGATATTCCATACCGACAACCGCAAAACGGTCGTAGCCGAAGGTGATCGGTTGGTACCACTGAGTGCGAAGCCAGGGTTGAGTACCCAGCTGAACGGCGGTTAACCATTCCCCACCTAACCGGTTCAGCTCGGTCATGCGCAGGCCAGCAGCCAGGTTAAAGCGGGTGTCACCTTCAAAATTGTCTTCATAGCTAAGCCCGAAGGCCAGATAATTCGGACCCCAGCTTCGCTCCCGGGCCCGAATCACCAGTACCGGTCCGTCACTGGACGGCACCATCGACCAGGCCACCGATTCGTAATAACCAAGCCCGTAAATGCGTTTCAGATCTGCCTCAAGTTCCTCGACGTCCAGGGTCTCGCCCGGTTGTTGCCGGATTCGTTCGCGCAGGAAGTCTGTTGCCAGGCGATCACCCTGGGCGACCTCGATCCGGGCAATCGGCCCCGGCACCCAGCCACTGGCGGCCCGTCGGGACTGGTAGGCCAGCCATGCCTGCTCTGGCACCGCCAGCCGGTTCAGAGCAACGGCATGCTCGCGCGCGGCGGTGGCACCGAGCTCGAACAGCAACAGGCCCTGGTAAAAATCGGCGGAGCCAAAACCCTCAAGATCGGGGCGAATCAGGACGTCGTCCGGAGTTAACCGTTCAAGCTGGGCGTCGATGTTGATGCGAGTCATCAGGGTGGTTAATTGACCAACCACGGAGAAGGCTTCGCGCATCTGATCGGCACTCATCAACGGATCGGTAATGTCCACCGCAATCACGATGTCGGCGCCCATGTCGTGCGCCACACTGATCGGCAGATTGTTGGCGACACCACCGTCCACCAGCAGTCGGCCATCCCGCTCAACCGGCGCGTACACCCCCGGAATACTCATGCTGGCACGAATCGCCTCAGCCAGATTGCCGCTGGCAATAACCACCTGCTCACCGGTTTCCAGATCGGTGGCGACTGCCCGGAACGGCACCGGTAACTGATCAAAATGATCGACCAAAACGGCATTACGGGTCAGCTCATTCAGAATCAGCCCCAGATTCTGACCGGTCACCAGGCCACCGCCCAGGCGCACGCCGTCCATACTGACGCCCAGCCCGGGCACCAGCGGCAAGCGCCAATCCTCCTGTTTGCGACGCACCGGCTTGTAGGCCCGGCCCGGGTCATCGCGGAAGCTGGACAACCAGTCCAGACCAATAAAGCGGCGCTCAATCTCATACACAGACATGCCGGAGGCATAGAGCGCCGCCACGGCGGCACCGGCGCTGGTACCCACCACCACGTCGACGGGTATCCGCATTTCTTCCAGCACCCGCAACACACCCACATGGGCCATGCCTTTGGCACCGCCACCGCTGAGCACCAGACCCACCCGGGGACGATCTTCAGGTTCGGCTAACGCCGGTGCCCACAACAGGGGCGCCAGCACGATCATAAAGAATATGCAATGCAGGAAGCTACGCAAAGAGTGGTTACTTCTGAGTTGAGTGTTTGTCATCGTCGGCGAGCGAGAGATGGGAAACATCCGGCACCACCGGTGGCGGCAGATCCCGCTTCACCCCCAGATCAGAGCCGGGCGGAGCCAAGGACCAGTCATCGAGATGCTTGAACATCGGGATTTCGGCCTCCTGATGTTGCGCCAGTGTAACGCCGACCGGGTCGAGGGTCAGGCCCGAGCCGGCCAGGATACCGTCCACCCTGTCGCCCGCCACCGGCAGTCGATCGCCAGGTTCTGGCTCCGGCACCTTGCGGCCCGGGACAGCCTGGCTTTGCTCAGGGGAACGGGGAACTTCTGGAGACGGCTGAGGCGCGGGCGATGATGGTTGCGCCGAGTTGGCCGGGACGGCTGCCGCCATCGGTTGCACGTGCGCAATCATGCCGTGCTTTTTCAGCACCGCCAGATATTTCTCGGCCTGTACCTGCTCCAGTTTGTTGCGAATGACCACCGGCTGACCACTGAACATCCGGTCCAGCTGCCCGACACTGGCCTTGAACAAGCTGCGCGCGTTGTTGCGGGCGGTTTCCAGGTCGGTGCCCGGCGCACACTCTCCTTTGAACACAAGCTGGAACATGGCACTGCCTCTTTGTTTGCGAATGGCTCTGGTTTCATGATAGCGGAAAACGTCGATGACAGCAGTCTGGCAAGGTTCGAGCAACGCAAACCGGCGCTAAAACACGCCGGAATGCAAACAATTGAAAAATCCCGAACATAACCCGCGAAAGTTGCGACACTCTCTGCAATAATCAACCGTAACCTAATGTTACATTACGTTACGCAGAAAACATCTTGTCCGTTTTGCAGGAATGCCCGTTATGCGCGCCACACTTTATGCCCTGATACCCGCCGCAGCCCTCGCTCTGGCAGCCGCGGACGTGCACGCAGAGAATCTCGATGTCCTGATGAGCCAGATTTTTTCTGGTGATGAAGCAAGCTACATCGGCTATGAGAGCGTGGAACGGGAAGATATTCCGGAACTGGCCGCCGTTGACCGCAAATATCTGATTGTGGATTTCCGCTTCACCGACCGGCAGCCGGCGAGTGAGCAGTTGCAGGCCGGTGTTCACAAAGTCTGCATGACCTTGCTCAAAAACCGGGAACTGGTGCGCTCACTGTCCGACTCGGGCTACGACATGGTCGCGGTCGCCTTCGACCGCCAATCCCAGTTCGACTGTCTCTGATACGCTTCGGTCAGCGCAGATCAGCGCTGGCCCAGCAACCGCGGAAACGCCTCAAGCGCCGTATTGACGGCATCCAGGTTAAACGCATCCACATCCGCCAACAGTTTTTCACCATGGCGAGTCACCGAAGGTGAACGATGGCGCTGGCCCCATTCGACCACCCGTAACGCAAAGTCTTTCATCTGTTGCGGATCACCACTTTCGCGAACCTCCTGCCACTGATCACCAAAATCTTCGGCCAGTTTTTCCCGCAGCCAGCCGCGCTCCTGCATGCTCATGGTCTGAGCCAGCAGCCGCTCCGCCTCTTCGGGTGCACCCTCATCCTCAGCTTGCTCGACCGTGGCGGCCACCTTTGGCAGCACCAGAGTGAAGGTGGAGCCTGCCTCCGGTTCGCTTTTCACTGTCAGCTCTCCACCCATCATCTCCACCAGCTTCCGACTGATGGCCAGGCCGAGCCCGGTACCGCCATAGCGCCGGGAGCTCTGGCCTTCCTGCTGTTCGAAGGCATCGAAGATGCGGTCCTGCTGATCGGGCGCAATACCGATACCGGTATCGGCAACGGTGACCTGTAACCGGTAATAACGAACCTCGGGAACCTGATCGGTGGGTTCGTTCAGCTCTTTGGCAACCGCACGAACGGTTACCCCACCTTCATGGGTGAACTTGATGGCATTGCCTACCAGATTGAACAACACCTGGCGCAACCGGGTTTCGTCCAGCATCATCGCCGACGGCATGCCGGAGCCGACGCTTACTTCGAGGGTAATGCTCTGCTCGGTTGCCCGCAGATCAAAGATATGGCGGACATCGCTGAGTAGTCGCCGAACCGAGACCGGGCCAACATCCAGGCGCATTTTACCGGCTTCAATCCGGGACAGGTCCAGAATATCGTTAATCAGCATCAGCAGACTGCGACTGCCAGCGCGGATCGCATTCAGGTAGTTACGCTGCTGGGGATCCGTCACCGAGTTGTAAAGCAGATCGCTGTACCCGATCACCGCGTTCATCGGGGTCCGGATTTCATGGGACATATTGGCCAGAAATTCACTCTTGGCCCGGCTGGCAGTCTCCGCCTCACGGGCCAGTCGTTCGGCTTCCAGTTTGGCGGCCCGCAGGTCGTCTTCGCTGCGGCGCAGGGCATTCTCAGAGCGAATCCGCTCATCGACTTCCAGCGACAGCTTCCGGTTCCAGTACAGGAAAATCAGTACCACCGCGATGGCAATCAGAAGGATGCGCCGAACCACCGTGTAATCGGTCTCCTGCTCGATGTCCAGGTGTATCCAGCGATTGTAGACCGCCTCGGTTTCGGTCAGCGGCAGACTGCTCAGTGCCTTGTTCAGAATCCGGTGCAGGACCGGATTATCTTTGTTGACCGCCAGCCGGAGATCGTACTGGTAAGGCGTGATACTGGTAATCCGAAGGTTCGATAAACCCAGTTTGGCAACGGTGTAGCTGACCGCCGGTATATGAGTAACCATCACCTCCAGATCACCGTTGGACAGAGCCAGCAGCCCCTCTTCCACCGTTTTCTGAGGGTACAGGTCGAGGTTGGGGTGATTGATCAGCAAATAGTCGTGGCTGGCCTGACGATTGACCACGCCCACACGCTCATCCCGCAACTCTCTTAAATCGCCGATAAACCGCCCGGTGTCCCGTATTGCCAGCGCAACCGGCACCGCCACATAAGCCCGGGAAAACAGAAAGTCCTGCTCGGTTCTGGGCGTGCGCGACATGCCCGGCAGAATATCCACCTCTCCGGCTTTGAGTTTTTCCTCTGATGACACGCGGGAGTCCACCATAACCCGGTCAAACTGGACGTCGAGATTCTGCTCCAGTCGCTTGACCAGATCAGAGGCCAGTCCGGCGGCACGGCCATCCTGCTCAAACTCAAAGGGCGGCCAGTCGCTACGCATACCCACTTTCAGCCCCGGGTTGCGTTTCAGCCATTCCAGCTCTGTGGCGTTCAGTGCTGCGCCACGTCCTTCCAGGGCGGGCATATCAGCCTGCAGCCAGGCTTGGCGGATATCCCGATGTTCATTGTGACTGACGGCGGTGACGGCCCTGTCAAAGACCCGGAACAGCCGTTCGTTATTCGTGGGCACCTGCAACACCACATCCACCGGCCGGTTATCCAACAGTACTGCCAGGCCGATGCCATTGATCATGGCCGACTCCAGGTAATCAGACACCACCGGAACCGGCCCCAGAAACGCATCGGCTTTGCCAGACAGCACCAGACTGATGGCATCGCCCAGACTGGCGGCGGAAACCGGGGAAAAGTTTTCGATCGGGTCCAGCAGCGGGAACTGATTCGGATCGTCGCCAATAATCGCGACATTGGCCGACTCCAGATCCGACAGCGTGCGGTAGGCGGCATCACCCGAATTGACAAAAATGCCGTAGGTCAGCGACATCATGGGCGTCGTATGCCGGGCGCCAGGAACCACCGGCGAGCCCGGGATCCGGGTGGTCAGAATAAGATCGGCCCCGCCGTTCTCGCGGGCAGCGGGGCCAGTGATCATGAACGGTTCAATCGGCACCCGGAGTTTTTCCGACAGGCGCGCAAGGTAGTCAATCCAGATTCCGGCCAGGTTGTCTTCGCCGGTATCAAAAACCAACGGCACCTGACTGTGACGTATCCCCACCCGGAAGCCATCCTGCTGATCCAGCCACTGCAGATCCTCAAGCCCCAGTACCGGCGCCGGCGACGCCTGGGGGGGGTCGGCCCAGACCACCCCTTGAAACAACAGCAACAGGAGGCCATACACTAATGGTGAATAAGACTTCACTGGATATCCTCGGTGGTTCCACTACATTTCAGGGAACAATACCTGCAACTGTCGAAGATTTCATACTGCCTAACCGTTCACAGGAGAAACCCGTTTATGGACACCAGCAACCACAGCCTGAGCACCCTGTTTGAGCAACTCGGCCTGCCCGCTGGGCAGAACGACATCGAAGCTTTTATTGCCAGGCATTCACCGCTGCCCTCAGATATTGCCCTTCAGGATGCGCCCTTCTGGTCTGAAAGCCAGTCGCAATTTCTTGAGGAGGGGCTGGAAGACGACAGCGACTGGGCCGAGGTCATTGATGAACTTGATGCACTGCTCAGGCACTGAGCCCGCTAGTCAGCCGACCATAACCTGATTTCGGCCCGCGTCCTTGGCTTGATAGAGGGCGCGGTCGGCGCGATCGAATACGGCGTCTTCGGTGTCATCGTCACGGAATTCCGAGACCCCGGCAGAAAAGCTGATGGAGACGGGCTTGCCGCCAAAATGGAAGGGCAGCTTGCCGACATGACCTCTGAACTGATCAACCACGGCTTTGGCATCGTCCAGCGCGGTTTCCGGCAGTAACAACACAAACTCCTCACCACCATAACGGGCAATGAAATCGGTACTGCGCAGGCGGTTTTTCATCTCACGGGCAACCAGTTGCAGCACCCGATCACCCGCTTTGTGGCCAAACGAATCGTTGATTCTCTTGAACAGATCGATATCGATCACCGCCACACTCAGCGGGTGCCGGTAGCGTTGCCAGCGATTGCACTCAAAGGCCAGCCGCTCCTGCCAGGCTTCCCGGTTGGGTAACTGGGTCAGCAGATCGGTCAAGGCCCGCTCCCGTTCTCTGCGCACCTGTGCCTGCATCTGTTCGGAGTGCGCCTCCATGGCCGCAACCTTTTCCTGCATGGCCTCCAGCTGTTGGCTCAGCACCCCCTCGCGCTCGGCATCCCGCGTACAGAACCGCTCAAGCGAACCACTGATAAATTCCAGACGCTGGCTCACCGATTGCTTCAGACTCTGCAAATCCTGGCTGCTGCGAATTTCGTCGTTAACCCGTCCAAGTTCATCCCGGATTTCACGATCCAGAGCGGCGGTGTCGTCTTGCCGGGACACCTGGGCATCAGACTGCCGGGAGAAATGCTGGCGCAAGATTTCCAGCCGCTCATCCAGCCGCTTCAGGAAAACCTCGAAATCTCTCTGACTGCGGGTAACCGCCTCGATCACCAGATCCGCCACCTGGTTGAGACCGTCCCGGAGGATGTCCCAGTCATTGGTGGACAGCAGCGTTTGCTGAAGCGTTCTGGCCTGGGACTCCACATCCGGCTCCAGCGTCACCTGATTGAGCAACTGTCCCAACAATTGACCGACCCGACGGGCAATCCGCAACCGGTGCCCATCCTCGGCAAGGTCGGTTGCATCACTGGCCTGGACTGCGGCAACCGGGGTCTGGACCGGAGTGCCGGCAGTTGTTCTCTGATCGTGCTCATCAAGTTGTGAGATCGCTTTGTCGATCTGATCCTGCAGTTTTCGCCAGGCCTTGATGTCGATTTTCTGGCTGCGCAGATCTGCCCTGAGGCGAGTCAGCAGGCTGTCGAGTTCCGGCGTTTGTCCTTCCGACGCAAGACTGGTGCGCACCAGCATCCGCTCGAGCACATTGCGCTCAGCCTGCCATTGCTTGTCACGCTGGTCTGCCTCTTCCAGTTCCCGAAGGTATTTCTCCTTCCAGGATTCTTCAGATGCCATGAAACACTCCCTTATGATCCGCCCTGGTCGCTGTCGCGTTGATGGGTGGCAGATCGGCGCCGCGCCCGGGGATGGCTCTGGTCATAAACCCGGGCAAGATGTTGAAAGTCAAGATGAGTATAGACCTGCGTGGTCGCAATATCGGCATGGCCGAGCAACTCCTGTACCGCGCGGAGGTCGCCGCTGGACTCCAGCATGTGGCTGGCAAAGGAGTGCCGGAGCAAATGCGGGTGCAGGCGCTGATCAGCCCCGTGCATAACGCCCCAGCGAGCCAGCCGGGCCTGGATGCTGCGTCGGCTCAGGCGATCACCGCGCTGGCTGACAAACACCGCCGACTCCGCCTCGCGGGCAAGCTCCGGCCGCTGCGCCAGCCACAGCGTCAACGCCGACACCGCTTTGCTGCCCACCGGGTTTGAATATTTGTGAAAATACTGAATCAAAAGCTTTTATATCTTTACATTTAACTAAAGATAAGCATCTTTTTCATCACCCAATAAGAAATTCAGCAATTTTTAAATCCCAAGGACTTGTAATTTTAATATTCTCTTCATTGCCTTGGACTAAATGAATGGAATGGCCTAAAGCCTCCACCACAGAACTACTATCCGTAAATTTTGT
>JAWOAO010000076.1:0-3845 GCA_046498485.1 Marinobacter sp.
TATCAATCTTCCGCGTTGGAACTGATGGACGCGGGTGTCGATATCCTGAGACACAACCGGATGGTGCACCTGGGCAACCATGACCGGGTAATCCGGGCGGTGCTGGCCGGTGATGCCGACGTTGGCTTTGTGCGCACCGGTGTGTTTGAAGAGCTGGCCCGGGACAATCCGGCCCTGATGACCGAGCTGAAAATCATCAACCGACAGCAGCTGTCCGGTTTTCCATTTGTGCTGTCGACTCGACTCTATCCGGAGTGGCCGCTGGTGTCTCTGCCCCATGTGGAAAGCCGGGTCGTGCGCCGTATTGCCTCCGCTCTGTTTGCGCTGGAGCGGAATGATCCGGCGGCGATAGCGGCCAGTATCAGTGGATTTTCGCCCCCGGCCGATTACCAGTCCGTGGAGCAACTTGCCCGTACCTTGCGTATGGCACCTTATGATCAGGTGCCGAGAGTGACCTGGCTGGATGTGCTCAGTCAGTATCGGGTGTGGGTGATCACCGTGGTCGTTCTGTTTGTGCTACTGACAATCAGCAGTCTCTGGTTAGGTCGCAAGAAGCGCCAGTTAGCGATGAAAGAACGGCGTCTGCGCAAGTTGATTGCCAGTTGGCCGCAGCCAATGCTGATGATCCGTGATGGCGAGTTTCTGGACTGCAACCGGGCAGCGGTCGATCTGGTGGGTTACACGTCTGAAGCATCTCTGCTGGGTAAGGGATTGCCGGCGTTCTCGCCGCACAAACAGCCCGATGGCATGCTCTCACTGCAAAAAGCCGAGGCTTTGATGAGGCGGGTGGCGGCCGGTGAAGTGGCCCAGGCTGAATGGGTGTTCGAGCGCTCGGACGGGTTGGAAATCTGGGTCGATATGACGCTGGCACCGGTTTATGAGCAAGGTCAGGATATTCCGTCAATCCTCTGCTCCTGGTACGACATCACTCGGCGCAAGCATGCGGAAGAGCGACAGCGGCTGGCCTTGCGGGTATTTGAAAATGCCCGTGAAGCCATCTTTATCACCGATGCTCATGGCGTGGTGATTGATATCAACGATGCCTACTTGCAGATTACCGGGCGCGAACGCAGCCTCGCGGTCGGCAGTCTGCCACCTTTGCCGCTGGATGAGGGCAGTGCCATTCTCATTGCGGCACGCAATCATGGGGTCTGGAGTGGTGAATTTGCCAGTCGGCACCGGAGTGGCCATAGCACCATCCTGAGTCTGACCTTGAGCAGTGTGTTTGATGACCACGGCGAGCTCAGTCATTTTGTCGGGGTCTTCACCGACATCACTCAGCTCAAAGAAACCGAGAAACAGCTGCGCACCATGGCGCACTATGATGGGCTCACCGGCCTGCCTAACCGGGTACTGTTCTCGGAACGGTTGCAACAGTCCATGGCCCAGGCCCGTCGTCAGGGTTATCAGTTGGCCGTGATCTACATTGATCTGGACCACTTCAAGCCGGTTAATGACGCCTTCGGTCACGAAGCCGGTGATGGCCTGCTGGTCGAGCTCGCCCGGCGTATGCGCGCGACCCTGCGTGAGGAAGACACCCTCGCCAGGCTCGGCGGGGATGAGTTTGCCGCGATTGTGGTGAACGTCTCAGACGAGCCGGCACTGGGAATTTTGTTATCACGTTTGCTGGCCACCGTTTCGGCAGCGGCCTGGGTGGCTGAGCACAGTGTCGAAGTGTCGGCGAGTCTCGGCTACACCCTCTATCCCCAGGAGGGCGAGCTTGATGGCGACCAGCTCTTGCGCCAGGCGGATCAGGCCATGTATCGCGCCAAACGGGAGGGCAAAAACCGTTACTGCAGGTTTTCCGACTCCAGCATCTGATGCCCGGAACCGTTCAGCAGTTCGGTGGCTGCCTGCCAGTTCAGAGCCTTGCTCCACTGATCATTGAGCCGCCGCACGGCACTCAGCACATCCAGCGCCTGATCCACCAGGCCTGCACTGAAATCTCTCCGCACCATCATCTGCAGCGTGCTGTTTTTCAGGCGATGATAGGTGGCCTCGGCCTCGGCCAAAAGTTCGGGCGCAGGGCCTTCCGAGGCAACCAGCGCCCGTATGGTTTCAAGGTAATGTTCGAGTGCTTCCGCCTGTTCGACAAACTCGGTGCGCTGGCGTAATGCTCGCAATTTTATGAGCCGGGAGGCCAGTTCGGTCGCCTCGGCCAGATAACGGCAGGTGCGGATACTGATGGTGAGCGCATCGACCACCGCCAGGCTCATCTTTTCCGCGCGCAGGCGACCGATATAGTCGGTAATCGCCTGGTTCAGATTGCGGATGGCCTCAGCTTTCGGCCGGATGTCGGTTTCTGCCAGGCTCTCCCGGTCAAGACACACCCGCAGCAGGCCGCGACTGTGGCCAATCAGTCGCTTCATTTCCTGATCCACCGCGCCAATGGCCAGTTCCGGAGTGGTGATCAGGGTGTCATCCAGATAGCGGGGTTCGGCGTTGTCCTCTTCCTTGCTGCGGAACATCCGGCCCAGAAAGCGGGCAAACGGCCTGGTGAACGGCAACATGCAGAGCGCGCCCAGCACATTGAACAGGGTGTGGAACAAGGCCAGCGAGATGGCTGGATTGGCTTCCAGGTTCAGCCAGTCGGTCATCAGCGCAACAAACCATAGCATCACCGGCAGGATCAGCAGAGCAATGGTGCCGGTCAGGACGTTGAACAGGATATGGCCAACGGCCAGCCGGCGGGCATTGGCGGTGGCTTTCAGCGCCGACAGGGCGGCGGTGGAGGTTGAGCCCAGGTTGGCCCCGATCACCGCAGCCGCGGCATTATCCAGGCTGATCAGGCCGCCGGCCGCAGCGGTGAGCACAATGGCCAGAGCTGCACTGGACGACTGAGTAAGCACGGTCGCCAGTAACCCGATGGCCATGTAGGTCGGGAGGCCATAATCCGGGCTGATGATGCCGCCGTCGGTCAAGCCGCCAGCCACGGATTCCAGAGCGGTTTTGAGAATCGACAAACCGAGGAAGAACAGGGCAAATCCCGCCAGTGCCTCACCCAGGAACTGATTTCTCGGATTGCGGCTGATCAGCTTGGTGCCGACGCCGGCGGCGAGCAGGGGTAAGGCAATGGCTTCGATATTGAAGCCGAAGCCCACCAGGCTGACCAGCCAACCGGTCATGGTGGTGCCGATGTTGGAGCCGAAAATAACCGCCAGAGACTGCGCCAGGGTCAGCAGGCCGGCGTTGACAAAGCCGATGGTGGCCACCGTTACCGCTCCGGAATGCTGAACAATCCCGGTGATGGCAAAGCCCGCCATCAAACCCCTTAACGGGGTTTTGGTCCAGCTGCCGAGCAAATGTCGCAAATGGTGGCCAGCAGCATTCTTCAGGCCGTTAGTCATCATTTCCATGGCCAGCATGAACAAGGCCAGGCCACCAAGAATCTGGAAGGCCGATGCAATCATGGTGCGGGTGCCGTTGTGATCGAGGTCATAACGGCAAGCTTAGCAGAGGTTGACCGAATGCCGGGGTCAGGTCAGAAATTTGCGCACATCCAGCTTGTACTCGCTTCAGTTTCAGTTTTAACTGTACTAAAAGATAGTTTAGGAGAGCTTTCAGGAGCTACTGAAGGCTCTAAAGTTTTAGATAAAGGCTGAGGTTTAACTACAGTAGTTTGTTCTTTAGAAGAGCTTGTAGGCTGTTTATCTAATATACGTCCAAGAGTTCTAGTACTGATATTGTGAAGTTTAGCAAACTCTGTTTTAGTTTGATATTCAGGCTTGTTTTCAAAAGCTTCTGCAATTTTTTTATTACGAAGCTCTAATTCTTTTTGTTGCTGTTGTTTATTCATAGGTAAAATCCTTAAAATTTAATTTTATTAGTTGTAAAACAAGGTCTGT
>JAWOAO010000164.1:0-4499 GCA_046498485.1 Marinobacter sp.
GGTGGCCAGCGCCAGCGAGTTGCCATTGCGCGGGCACTTTATCGCCACGCCCCCTTGCTGCTGGCCGATGAACCTATCTCAGCCCTGGACGGTCCGATGGCGCATCTGGTCATGCAGGCCCTGACCAACCGATTCAGCACCAGCGTGATCGCGCTGCATGATGTCGACATGGCGCTGGCCTATTGCAACCGGATTGTCGGTATTCAGGATGGCATGGTGGCTCTGGATCAACCTGCGAGCACATTGCAGGCCGCTGACATCATGACCCTCTACTGACAGGCTGACCCGGCAGACTATGCTTTCTTACCCAACCGTCCGAGTCAGCTTGCTCTTTCTCGCCATTGCCGTGGCCGGATTGTTCGTTGCCGACATTGCCATCACTACCGCCAACCCCTGGCGGGATCTCGGGCAGTTCTTTATTGGCATTGCCACCCCCAACTTTTTCAGCACCGAAGGCCTGATGACCGCGTTGTTGCGTACTGTCGCCTTTGGCTTCGTTGGGGTGGCACTGGGCAGCCTGTGTGGGTTCTTGCTGGCGCTGGTGTACCGGTTTCTGCCGGTGCGGATTTTTTGTGCCTTTATCCGGGCCATCCATGAGCTGTTCTGGGCGCTCATCTTCCTGCAGTTTTTTGGCTTCCACCCGCTCACCGGGGTACTTGCCATTGCCATTCCGTACGCCGGCATCTTCGCCAAAGTGTATTCCGAAATACTCGAAGAATCCGATCCGGAACCGTCACGGTTACTGCCTCCCGGCGTTGGCGCGATTGCGGCGTTCCTGTATGCCCGGATACCCGATTGCTGGGTACAGCTTCGCACTTACACGGCTTACCGCCTGGAATGCGGCTTGCGCTCCTCGGCAATTCTCGGGTTTGTCGGCCTGCCGACCCTCGGCTTCTACCTCGAATCGTCTTTTTCCCAGGGCCTGTATTCTGACGCCGGTGCGATGCTGATCCTGTTTTACGTGCTGATCGGCACCATGCCGCTCTGGGTGAGGCCCAAGCTGCTGCCGGTTTACCTACTGGCCGCGCCTTTTTTTCTGGGCGAGGGCTTCCCCATCGTCTGGGGCAATGTCGAGCGTTTCTTTACCGAAGATATCGTGCCCTCGCCCCTGAGGAACGGGGAGGGGTTGGCCGGCCTTTCCACCTGGCTGGGTGACGTGATGGTGACAGAAGCCCTGCCCGGGATCTGGAACACGATTGTGCTGACCCAAATCGCTCTGGTGGCCACCGGCATATTGTCGCTGTTGGCGTTCCCGCTGATCTCAAAACACTTTGGCGGACCGCTAAGGCGCACCTCGGGCCATGTTTTTCTGGTGATTGCCCGCTCGACCCCGGAATACATTCTGGCGTACATTCTGCTGCAGCTCTGGGGGCCGTCCATGCTGCCCGCAGTGGTGGCACTGGCGCTTCATAACGGCGGCATTATCGGCCATCTGATCGGTCGCCAGACCAACACCCTCCAGCTCCGGCCCGATGCGCCAACCGGGTTTACCCGTTACAGCTGGGAACTGGTGCCGCGCGTGTACCGGTCGTTCCTGGCGTTTCTGTTTTACCGCTGGGAAATCATCATGCGGGAAACCGCCATTCTCGGGATTCTGGGCATCTACACCCTGGGCTTCTACGTCGATAGCGCCATCCAGAACATCCAGTTTGACCGGGCGATGATCCTTATTTTGATTACCGCCTCCCTGAACATCGGTGTCGACGTGCTTGGCCGGTATATTCGCCGCAAACTGGCCCTGCAGACCATGCCAACCTGCTGAACTATTTCCGGGCGGTAAAAACCAGCGTCCAGGGCACATTGTCCAACTTTTCCTGACCATCCTGCAGATCAATCCGCCAGATCATGTCAGTACCCGTGGTGCAAAAGGGTGCAGTAAACCGGGCTTGATAGGTCAGAGGTTCTTGCCTCACCAGTGGCACCGGATACTCACCCATGTACATGGATTGCCCCCGTAAAACGGCCAGAAACCGGTCAGGCGCCTTGGGCACGGCAACGGACAAGCGGTATTCCATACCTTGAGTGCCCGGCTCCGTGCTGACCAGCGTAACCCGCCAGTCGCCGTCGGCCGTTGTCCACTCGCAGGGGGTTTTCAACAGGTCACAGGTCGGCCGTTCAGCAACGTCAGCGGTGGTATCCAGAAAACGTGGGCCAAAAACCATCAAAGCAATTGTACCGATCACTAAACTCACAACCACGATGGCTCGTACCATACACATCCCCGACGTTACCGAAGCAGGCATTATGGGGATAAATCCCGACATAGCAAAGGTTTCTAAACGGCTGCCAGCGTGAGAAAATGTCGGGCTTTCTGGCTTGAGTCACCCAAATAAACAGGACACGCCCGTGCAACCGGACATTTCCGTAAAGCACCTGAACAAGACCTACGAAGATGGCTTTCAGGCATTAAAAGACATTAACCTGGAAATCTATCCGGGTGAAATCTTTGCCCTGCTCGGCCCCAACGGTGCTGGCAAAACCACGCTGATCTCGATTATCTGCGGTATCGTCAACAAGAGTAACGGCGAGGTGAAAGCCGCCGGGTACGACATCATCAAGGACTATCGCAAGGCCCGTGGGTCCATTGGCCTGGTACCCCAGGAGCTGAACACCGATTCCTTTGAGACCGTCTGGAACGCGGTGTCGTTCAGCCGGGGCCTGTTCGGCAAGCCAGCCAATCCCGATCATATTGAAAGGGTGCTGAAAGATCTTTCACTCTGGGACAAACGCAACAACCGCATCATGTCACTGTCAGGCGGCATGAAGCGGCGGGTGATGATCGCCAAAGCATTGTCGCACGAGCCCCGCATCCTGTTTCTGGATGAGCCGACCGCGGGCGTCGACGTGGAGTTGCGCCGGGATATGTGGGAAATGGTGCGCAAACTGCGTGAAAACGGCACCACCGTCATCCTGACCACGCACTACATCGAAGAAGCCGAGGAAATGGCCGACCGCATCGGCGTGATCCGCAATGGTGAGATCATTCTGGTGGAAGACAAAGCCCGGCTGATGTCCAAACTTGGCAAGAAAGAGCTGCGCTTGAACCTGCAGCAGAAACTGGATCAGGTGCCCGGTGAACTCACGCTCGAACCGGTCGAGCTGTCCGACGACGGCTATGAGCTGATTTACACCTTTGACTCCCTGCAGGAACAGGCCGGCGTTGCTCGCCTGCTGCGCACACTGGGCGATCTCGGCATCGACTATCGCGATTTGCAAACCCGGGAAAGTTCACTGGAAGAGATATTTGTCGGTCTGGTCCATGAATAACCGCCGGCACGAACGGAGAGCTCCATGAATCTTTACGGTGTAAAAGCAATTTACAAGTTCGAAATGTCGCGCATGAAGCGGACCCTCATGCAAAGCGTTTTATCGCCGGTTATTTCCACCTGTCTGTATTTTGTCGTCTTCGGCTCGGCCATCGGCTCCCGCATGGGCGACGTCGGGGGCATCGAATACGGCGCCTACATCATTCCGGGTCTGGTGATGCTGTCCCTGCTCATGCAGAGCATTTCCAATGCCTCTTTTGGCATCTACATGCCCAAGTTTTCCGGCACCATATACGAAGTGCTATCGGCCCCCGTTTCCTATTTCGAGATTGTACTCGGCTACGTGGGGGCGGCGACCACCAAAGCGGTCATTCTGGGGCTGATTATTCTGTTGACGGCACGCCTGTTTGTCGATTACTCAGTGATGCACCCGTTCTGGATGTTGTCGTTCCTGGTGCTCACCTCGATCACCTTCAGCCTGTTCGGGTTCATCATCGGCATCTGGGCGGATGGTTTCGAAAAACTGCAGATTGTCCCGATGATGATCGTCACGCCACTGGTGTTCCTGGGCGGCACCTTTTATTCCATCGATATGCTGCCGGAGGTCTGGCAAACCGTCAGCCTGTTCAACCCGGTGGTGTATCTGATCAGCGGGTTCCGCTGGGCCTTCTACGGGGTGTCGGACGTGCATGTCGGCATCAGTGTCGGTATGACCCTGGTGTTTCTGGCACTCTGCATGACGTCGGTGTGGTGGATCTTCAAAACCGGCTACCGGCTGCGTTCATGAAGCCAGCATTGAAGTCCTGGCTATTGGCCGCTGGTCTCGCCGCTGCGGTTACCGGCTGCGGGCCAACCGACGCCGGCGAACAGCCGGCGCTACCCCGCATTGAGGCTTGTTTTGTGAGCGCCGATAACAACCATGCTGTCGTGCTTGAGGTGGCCAGTGAGGGCCGCGAGCGACAGCGAGGGTTAATGGGCCGCACAGCGCTCGAAGACGAGGCCGGCATGCTGTTCACTTACCGCAGCGAACGACCCGCCAGCCACGGATTCTGGATGTTCCAGACGTTGATTCCGCTGGACATTGCCTACCTGGACGACAACGGCGTCATCGTTAGTATTCAGACCATGACACCCTGCCCTTCCTCCCGAGGCCGTGATTGCCCCAGCTACCCCTCCGGGCAGCCGTTCTGGAACGCGGTTGAAATGAACGCCGGCTATTTCGAGGCTCAAGGC
>JAWOAO010000341.1:0-9784 GCA_046498485.1 Marinobacter sp.
TTATCGTCGGTCTCCATCGATGGTGCCGGGGCCTTTGAGATTGCCCGTCGGTCACGCGGTACACCGCGGATCGCCAATCGCCTGCTCAGACGGGTCAGGGATTATGCAGAAGTGCGGGCCGATGGCCGGATCACCGCGGACATTGCCGATCAGGCTCTGAACATGCTGAAGGTAGACAGCCAGGGCTTTGACCACATGGACCGCCGGCTTTTGCTGGCCATGATCGAAAAATTTGACGGTGGACCGGTCGGCGTCGAAAGCCTGGCGGCCGCGATCAGTGAAGAGCGGGGCACCATCGAGGATGTTCTGGAGCCGTTTCTGATTCAGCAGGGTTATATGTTACGGACCCCAAGAGGACGAATGGTGACGTCCAGTGCCTATCAGCATTTTGGTGTGGTATCGCCAAAATCAGTCAGGGAGGAAGGCTCTTTTGACTGAAAACAGGTCCAAAGACGTCTTTCAACTCCCCATCCGGGTGTATATAGAAGATACAGATGCTGGTGGCATTGTCTTCCACGCCAAATATCTCCACTACATGGAGCGGGCCCGGACCGAATGGGTACGAAGTCAGGGCGTTGGCCTGCGGGCGGGCCTGGAAGACAATATCAGTTACGTGGTGCAGCGCATGCATCTGCACTACCTGGTCCCGGCCAAACTGGATGACCAGGTTCTGGTAAGCGCGGAGCCGATGGCATGGTCGCGGGTATCAATGACTTTTCGGCAGCAGGTGGTCAGGGCGGCTGATCACCAGTTATTGTGTGAGGCCGAGGTGCGGGTTGCCTGCATTGCGCTGAACACCGGACGGCCACGGCGGTTGCCTGAAAACATGCAAAGCATTCTTGAGAATTCCATATAATTTACTGAAAAGTATACAAACTTAGTCGGGAGCACACAGTGGAAGCGGAACTTTCAGTCTGGTATTTGATTGCCAATGCCGGGATTCTGGTGCAGTTGGTCATGCTGTTGCTGGCGCTGGCATCGGTGATGTCCTGGGCGTTGATTTTTCAGCGTATTCAGGTTTTTCGAAAGGCAAAGCAGTCGCAGTTGGCGTTTGAGGAACGGTTCTGGTCCGGTATGGATCTGGGGCAGCTCTACAAGGAAGTGAATACCGATCCGACCCCGTTTTCCGGCATGGAATCAGTATTTCGTGCCGGCTTCAAGGAATTCTCCCGTCTACGCCAGCAAAGCCGTGATGCCGATGCGGTCATGGAAGGTACTCAGCGGGCCATGCGGGTAGCGTTTTCGCGCGAGCAGGAACGCCTGGAAATGCACCTGCCGTTTCTGGCAACGGTCGGCTCCACCAGTCCTTACGTGGGTTTGTTCGGTACGGTCTGGGGCATCATGAATTCGTTTCGTGGTCTTGCTCAGGCTCAACAGGCAACGCTGGCGACGGTGGCGCCGGGTATCTCCGAAGCGCTGATCGCGACGGCCATGGGTCTGTTTGCAGCGATTCCCGCGGTTATCGCCTATAACCGCTTTTCGGCGACGTCGGATGCCCTGTTGAAGAACTACGAAACCTTTGCCGAGGAGTTTTCCAGTATTCTGCATCGGCGTGTGCACAACAACGATCAGGCTGCCTGATGAGACTGATCGGTAGCGGGAGGTTAACGGTATGAGCGGCATGAAGGGCATGATGTCCCAGGATCGGCGCAAGCCGATGTCCGAAATCAACGTGGTGCCCTATATCGACGTTATGCTGGTGCTGCTGGTGATCTTTATGGTGACCGCACCCATGCTGACCCAGGGCGTAAAAGTGGATTTGCCCCAGACCACATCGGATCCGATTCAGCAGGACAAGGATGTGGAATCCATTACCGTGTCGGTCGACAGTAATGGCGCCTATTACCTTGAGGTGGGTGATCGCAGCGGTGATCCGATGTCTTTGGCGGAGGTCAGGGAGCAGGTTGCCAAGATCCTGTCGCAGCGCAGCAATGGTGAAGTGCTGGTTCGGGGTGACGAATTCGTGGAGTACGGTGTTGTCGTCAGGTTGATGGCCGAACTCCAGGCTGCGGGCGCAACAGGTGTTGGTTTGATTACCGATACGTCCCCGGAAAGGCCGTAACAGGGTGGCATTATTGTTGTGAAGGGTCACAAACGGGAAATTATCAGTAACGAACCGGCGCCTCTGACATCACCGGTGGTGATGTCGGTTGCCTTGCACCTGTTGATTATCGGGGTAGCTCTTGCCGGCTGGTCCTGGACATCGCCGGTGTCTGAACCCGAGCCCAGGTTGATTTCTGCACGGCTGATCAGCCCGGAGCCGAGGCCCAGCCCGGTGGTAGAAGAACAGGATCAACGCGACCAGGAGCAGGAGCGGCGCCAGCAACAGGAAACAGAGCGTCAGCAGGAAGAAGCCGAGCGCAGGCGCCGGGAAGAGCAGGCGCGTCAGGAAGCGGAACGTCAGGCGCAAGCCGCGGCTCAGGCCGAGGCAAAGCAGCGCCAAGAAGAACAGGCCCGGCAACAAGCCCAGGCCCGTGAGCGCACCGAGCAGCAGTCCCGGGAGCAGGAGGCCGCCCGGCAGCGAGCCGAGGCCGAGGCCAAGGAGCGGGAACAACAGCGTGCGGAAGAAGAGCGCCGCCAGCAGGAAGAAGCACAGCGCAAAGCCGAAGAAGAAAAGCGCCGCCAGGAAGAACGGCGCAAGCAGGAAGAGGCTGAGCGAGAGCGTCAGCAAGAAGTTGCCCGGCAAGAGGCTGAACGAAAGCGGCAGGAAGCCGAGCGCCGCTTGAGAGAGCAGCAGCTTGAAGCCCTGGCGGATGAATCACAACGGGCCCGTGAAGCGGAGGCGCGCCGCCAACAAGAGGCCGCCGCTGCTCGTGCTCGTGAAGTACAGATGCTGTCAGAAAGCGAAAAATATCAGTCACTGATCCGGGAACGGCTGAGCCAGGCCTGGTATCCGCCATCATCGGCCACCGAGGATATGACGGCGCAAATCCAGATAACTCTGCTGCCGACCGGGGAACTGGTCAGCGCGAGACTGGTCAGCAGTAGCGGAAATACCGCGTTTGATAACTCGGCGTTGGGTGCAGTTCGCTCATTGAGCCGGTATCCGGTGTCCTCAGACCGCAACACGTTTGAGCGCTACTTCCGCCAGTTCACCATTGAATTTAACCCGCAACGGTTGCGGTGAGGCCTATGACTTTGAATACACATAACGCTTATCGCCAGGGATTTCCTTTCGCCACTGCGCTAACGGCCCTGGTTCTGTTTATGCTGGTTGCTGGCAGTGCAAGAGCAGAATTGCTTATCCGGATTACCGAAGGCGCCGACTCCGCCGTTCCGATTGCGGTGGTGCCCTTCTCCGAGAGCGGAGCCATGCCCGCCGGTGACAAGGTCAGCAGTATTGTGCAGTCAGACCTGACCATGAGTGGGGAGTTTCGGCCGCTTGAGCCGTCCAGAATGCTGAGTTTGCCGTCGCAGCGCTCGGAGGTGTATTTCCGTGACTGGCGCATGCTCGGTCAACGCTATGTTCTGGTCGGTCAGCTTACGCGCTCTGCAGATCGCATTGAGGCCAGGTACGAGTTGTTCGACGTGAACCGGGAAGAGCGGATTCTGGGTGAAACTGCCGGAGCCTCAGCCAATAATGTACGAACCCTGGCCCATCACATCAGTGACCGGGTGTATCAGGCGATCACCGGTGACCCGGGTGTGTTTTCCACCAAACTGGCCTACATCACGCTCAACAGAAACGGCGATGATACCCGGTACCGCCTGCAGGTCAGCGACCTTGATGGCAAGCGCGCGAAAGTGCGGCTGGAAAGTCAGGAGCCGATTCTGTCTCCGGCCTGGTCGCCGGATGGCAAGTGGCTGGCCTATGTGTCGTTCGAAACCGGCAAGCCAGTGGTATTTACCCATGAGCTGGCCACCGGTGAGCGTAAGAAGGCTGCGGATTTCCCCGGGCTGAACTCGGCGCCAGCCTGGTCTCCGGATGGCAAGTCACTGCTGTTGACCCTGTCCAAAGACGGTAACGCCGAGATTTACCGATTGGACATCGCGTCGGGCAACCTGACTCGCCTGACCGATCACTGGGCGATTGATACCGAAGGCGCCTGGAACCACACCGGCAACGGCATGTTTTTTACCTCTGACCGTTCCGGTGGACCGCAGATTTACCAGATGGAGCGCCTGGGTGCTGAGCCGAAACGGATTACCTTTGGCAGTCGTTACAACGCCCGCGCCCGGCCCGATGCCAAAGGCGAGTATGTCTATTATGTTCATCAAAGAAACCGGGCGTTCCACATTGCCCGAATCAACCTGAAAAACGGTGAGGAAACCGTTATCACTCGAACCGAATCGGATGAATCGCCAAGCGTTGCGCCAAACGGGCGCATGTTGATTTATGCCACCAAGCAAAACGGAACCAGCGTCCTTACCGTCGTGTCAGCGGACGGCGGGGCGGCTTATAGCCTGCCTGCGGCGGACGGTGATGTTCGTGAACCGGCCTGGGGCCCTATCGTTGACTGATGATGTTTTCATCAGATAAAACCAAGTCAAAAAGGAAGTGCACACATGAAATTTTCAGTACAGTCCAAAGCGTTTGCAATGTTGTTGTCCGTTGGCCTGGTAGCGGGCTGTAGCTCCACCGGGGAAACCATGGATGACGAAACCTACGGTTCTGACGTTGGCGCTATTGATCAGGATGGCGGCTCTACCGTATACGGTGGCGCGGACGGCGATGGCGTTTCCTCCTCTGGTCTGGCCGATGACCAGCGCCAGGTGGCCCAGCAGGAGGCAGAACAACAGGCACTGCGCAACATCACCGTCTTCTACTTTGATTTCGATACCTCTGAAATCAAGCAGGAGGCCCGCGATGTGCTGATCGCTCACGCTCGTTACCTGGCCGATAACCCGCGTCAGAACGTGCGCCTTGAAGGCCACACCGACGAGCGTGGCACCAAGGGATACAACCTGGCCCTGGGCGAGCGTCGCGCCAGTGCCATCCAGCGCTTCCTGATTGTAAACGGTGCTTCCCGTGGTCAGCTTGAAACCGTAAGCTATGGTGAAGAAAAGCCGGCGGTGCTTAGCTCATCTGAAAGTGCATTGGCCCAGAACCGTCGCGTAGAGCTGGTGTTCCAGTAATCCAAGCTAACTACCGGAAGGTCCCATGAGAAAATTGCTCATGGCGACAGTGCTGTTCCCGCTGGGCCTTGGCCTGGCGGGGGTCAGTCAGGCACAGTCGTCCACACCCGCGTTCCAGAACAACAGCTCCGAGGCCCAGCGCAAGACGGGTAATAGTCAGGCTACGGCAGAATTGTTTTACATGATCCAGCAGCTTCAGGCCAATGTGCGCAGGCTTCAGGGCCAGGTTGAAGAGCAGCAGCATCAGATCAGCCAGTTGACGCAGCAAAGCCGCGACCGGTATGTGGATCTGGATCAGCGGATTCTGGAGCTCTCGAAAACCGTTGAAAGCAAACCTGCCGGTAGTTCAGCGGCAACGGCGGAGTCCAGTCGATCCGGCGAGAGCGCGCGTTCAACGCCGGCCAGAGTCTACCGTGCTCCGGGCGCCGAAGAGCAGCAATCCTATAACGCCATTATCGATCTGATCCGCAACAAGAAAGAGTTCGATACTGCGATCAATCAGTTGTACGAATTCATCGATCAGTACCCGGAAGGCGATCTGACCGTTAATGCTTATTACTGGCTTGGCGAAGTGTATCTGGCAGAGCCCAGGCTGGAGCAGGCAAAACAGGCGTTTACCATTGTTGCGACACGCTTCAATGATCATCGCAAAGCAGCAGACGCGGTCTACAAGCTTGGTGTAACGCTGGATCAGTTGGGTGAGAAGGACGAAGCAAAGCGCAGGATGCAGAGCGTGGTCGATCGTTATCCGAATACCGGTGCCGCCGATCTTGCCCGTAAGTTTCTGGAATCTGCGTGAATCTGGTCACCGATTGATCCGATTGTTCATATCTTGATCGGTTCGCAAAGAAAGTTAGTAAACCCCCAAGAAAAGGGTTGATCAGCGCTGAAATATCAGTAGTATATGCGCCTCGTTTGGGTCGTTAGCTCAGTTGGTAGAGCAGTTGGCTTTTAACCAATTGGTCGAGCGTTCGAGTCGCTCACGACCCACCAAACGCAGAACATCGGTCATAAGTACCGTTGTTCGCCGGAAGCAAGGCCGGCATCCAGCTATGGGTCGTTAGCTCAGTTGGTAGAGCAGTTGGCTTTTAACCAATTGGTCGAAGGTTCGAATCCTTCACGACCCACCAAACAGCAAGCCCGTTTTCGGGTCTGCGGAAAAAAGAGCCTCAGGGCTCTTTTTTTTTGCCTGCAAGAACCCACCATATCTCGTGAGGCCGGAGAAACTAAGCCGTTGGCTTGCGCGGAGGTGTTTCATGGCCATGAATTCCGGCCCGGAAGTGCTATAATCCGCAGTAAACGTAACTCAGAGATCCAGAGATGACACGAGCTCAAAACCGTATCCTTGTTCAGGAACATCTGGCCCACCAGGCCGAGCCGAAAGCGCTCAATGCCAGTGAGAAAGCTGAGCTTGAGGCGCGCATCAAGGTCGCCCTCAAGGCCAAGGATGCCGTGCTCGTGGCGCACTATTACACCGATCCGGATATTCAGCGGCTGGCTGAGGAAACCGGCGGCTGCGTTGCCGATTCCCTCGAAATGGCGCGTTTCGGTAACCAGCACCCGGCCACGACGGTGGTGGTCGCAGGCGTCCGTTTTATGGGCGAAACTGCCAAGATCCTGAATCCCGAGAAGCGGGTGTTGATGCCGACGCTTGAAGCCACCTGCTCCCTGGACGTCGGTTGCCCGGCCGATGAGTTTTCCGAGTTTTGTGATCAGCACCCGGATCGTACGGTGGTGGTGTACGCCAATACCTCGGCTGCAGTGAAGGCAAGGGCCGACTGGGTGGTTACCTCAAGTTGTGCTCAGGCCATCGTCGAGCAGCTGGATGCGAAAGGCGAAAAGATCCTGTGGGCGCCAGACAAACACCTTGGCCACTATGTGCAGAAGACCACCGGCGCGGATGTGTTGTTGTGGGATGGGTCCTGCATCGTGCACGAAGAGTTCAAATACCGTGGTCTTGAAGATCTCAAGGCGCTGTACCCGGATGCCGCCGTTCTGGTGCACCCGGAATCCCCCGACGAAGTGGTGCAGATGGCAGACGTGGTGGGCTCAACTTCACAACTGATCCATGCGGTGCAGACGCTGCCCAACGAAGAATTTATCGTGGCAACCGATAACGGTATTTTCTACAAGATGCAGCAGCTGGCTCCCGGCAAAACCCTGATTGAAGCGCCCACCGCCGGCAATGGTGCAACCTGTCGTAGCTGTGCTCATTGCCCGTGGATGGCGATGAACGGCCTGGAAAACCTGTTGCATGTGCTTGAGCATGGCGATCAGGAAGTGCTGGTGGGTGAAGAGCTGCGTGAGGATGCGCTGCGGCCTTTACGCCGGATGCTCGACTTCACCGCCAACATGAATCTGCAGGCCGCAGGCAACGCCTGACAGGCGGTTTCAGCCTCGGCTGGCCTGCAGGCTGTCAGCAATGTCGTTCAATCGTTCGTTCACCACCTGTCGTTCGGCTGACCCGGCTGGCAGTTTTTCCTGAGCCTGACGCAGTTGACGCTGGGCCGATTCCAGATCTCCCATCAGGGCGAAGTATTCCGCCCGCGCCCGGTGTACACCCACAATGTTTCTGGCCAGGCCTTCAGCCTCCGCCAGGCGCAGCCAGAGCTGCTCACGATTGGGCAGGCGACGGGCCAGTTCCCGCAGCAGACTGGCCGCACTTGCGCCGTTGCCGTCGGCAATTTCGATTTTCGCCAGAGTCCAGCTAATCGGGTAGTTTCCGGGGTTTCTGGTCAGCGCCCTTTGCATCAGTGCTCTGGCCTCTTCGTGGTTTTCCTGGTCAAGCAGAACATCGGCCAGGGAAACCTGGAAGGTGATTCTGCCGGGGTTGTTGTCCAGAAGCTCGCGCAGGATGCGCTCGGCTTTGTCGTACTGACGGTTGCCTTGATAGGCAATCGCCAGGCCGTAGCGAATGGCATCGTTGTGTTTGGCATCATCACGGTTGAGGTAGCTCTCAAAGGTCTGCACCGCCAGTTCCGGTGACTGGGCGTAGCGTACTTGCAGGCGATTGCGCACCAGATGGTATTCCTGGCCGTCCGGAATGCGCTCATCCGGGTACTGCTCGGCCCGGTTACGGCTGTCCGCGACGCGGTTCTGAGTCAGAGGGTGGGTCGACAGGTACTCTGGCAGTTGATTGCCCTGCAGCCGGTTCTGTCGCATCATGATTTCGAACATTTCCGGCATGCCTCGGGGATCCAGCCCGGCATTGGCAAGAATCTCCATACCCACCCGATCTGCTTCCTGCTCATGTAACCGGCTGTAGGCCAGCATGCTCTGGATAGCCATTGCCTGGGTGCCGGCAATGGCGGCGATGCCGATGTCGGACTGGGTCACTGCCGACAACACGATCCCGGCGATCATGCCGGCCAACGTTAATGGCGCACTGGTTTCCTGTTGTTCCATGCGCCGGGCAAAGTGGCGCTGGCTGAGATGCGCCAGTTCGTGGGCCATCACAGAAGCAAACTGTTGCTCGGTTGCGGCACTCAGGAACAAGCCACCGTTGACACCGACAACGCCACCGGGGACCGCAAAGGCGTTCAGGGCCGGGCTGTCGATCAGGGCCAGTTTCAGATCGCGGTTATCCAGCGGCGCTGAGGGCACCAGTCGGTAGGTAATGGCCTGCAGGTAGTCGTAAATCAACGGGTCCTGAATCTGCGGCGCGGAGCGCCGGATGGAGGCCATCACCTGCTGGCCGATTTCGGCCTCCTGCTGGCCGGAGATCAGACCGCCGCTGCCGCCGATGCTGGGCAGGCTGGAGTCCTGGGCGCAGGCGTGTCCGACTGGCAAAAGCAGGGCAACAACCAGGCTCATGGTGGCCAGGATCTGGATAAGAGGGTTCTGGTGGTCAGTTCGGTTCATGGATATAGGGTGCGCCCGGTATCAGATGGCAGTTTTGACAACAGCATAGTCAAGAAAGTTCTGGTCAGGATTACGAAGACTTGAGATGCAATAGAGTAACACCCCCGGCATAATGCCTGCTCGATTATTGGATAATGGTAATGGTGCTCGTTAACAATGGCTGATCGATTTCTGGACACTTCCGGGCTGCGTTGCCCAATGCCGCTACTAAAAACCAAACTTGAATTGAACGCCATGACCGCAGGACAGGAACTGGAGGTTGTTGCGACCGATGCCGGTTCTGCCCGGGATATTCCGGCTTACCTCGGTATGTCTTGCCATCGTCTTATTAGCCAGTCGGAGCATCACGGTGAATTCCGATTCGTGATAAAGTGCGGCGGTTAACCTTCCGGAGTTGTTCATGGTCAGGATTTTACGCGGTTTAGCGCATAAATATTTTTCTGATGAAGAGGCAGTCATCCTCTTTCTGCTTCTGATTACCGGCATCGCATTCATTATCCTGTTTGGTGCCATGCTGGCCCCTGCGGTCGCGTCGCTTATTATCGCCTTTATTCTGCAGGGCCTGGTTGCCAAGCTCAATAAAATGGGGGTGCCGGAGCTGGTCCCAATCATCACACCTGGACATACACTTACACCATCGAGTATGAAGACTTCACCGTACCGGCCGATGCAGGTTCAACAGTAGCTTGCCACGCTGATGCTGTTATGCCGGATGCACCTGAGGTTTATGACAACTGCGGTGAAATGCTGACAGCAGTTCCCGGAGAAGTTGGTGGAACTTACGACGGTTGTGAAGGAACAGTCACTTACCCTTTCACCTACACCGACTGCGAGGGCAACACCCATA
>JAWOAO010000382.1:0-3876 GCA_046498485.1 Marinobacter sp.
TATGTCACTGTCTCAATCAGCGGCATGCCCAGGCGGTCAGTCTTATATATGCGGGTATGGCCAATAAAAAGTGGATGTGCTTAATCATTTCAATGAAATTAATATAGCTACGGCTTACCGGACACAAAACGGGGAAACAAATGAACTCCCTTACGATTTGAAAACCATTGAACCGGTTTATAAGACAATCAAAGGATGGAAACAACCACTGGATAATGTTAAAACCAAAGATGCCTTGCCGCAGGCTTTGAAAGATTATATTCAATGGATTGAAAATGAAACCGGCGTGCCGGTAACCATGATTTCTGTTGGCCCTGACAGAAAACAGATTGTTAACCTGAAATAGGTGGTTCTGCTTCAAAAATTTTCATTGTCTATGAAAAACGCTGAAAATCTTGATGCGAAAGAATTATTAGAAGTCCCCTTAAGTTTAAAGCACCCGGAGTTTCTTGCGGAGTTGCGGGCCAAGGTGGACGAGCTTGCGGCAAGCTTCACCCCGGAACACGAACGCCAGAGCCTGGAAAAGGCTCTGGCGTCAGCGCTGGAGGCGGTCAGTCCCGGAGGGTGATGGGCTCGATCGCGCCGTCTTTATCCTGCGCAGACACGCGACCAATGATGGCGGTGTGTGGATAACCCAGTGATTTGAGCTCCCGGACACAGGCCTCGGCAACGGCTTCCGGCACGCTGGCCAGCAAGCCACCGGCCGTCTGCGGATCAAAGATCAACGGATAACGTGGGTGATCAACCCAGTCGGCCTGATTACGGATACCCCGGCGCAACCGCACATTGGCCGGTTGCAAGGAGCTGAGGATGCCGGCTGCTACCGTCTCCTCGGCACCTGGCAGAATCGGTATGGCGGTGAGATCCAGTTCGGCATCGACCCCGGACGGCCGGGTCATTTCCACCAGATGCCCGAGCAAGCCAAATCCGGTGACGTCGGTGCAGGCTCGGGCGCCATAACGCACCAGGCATTCGGCCGCCGGCTTGTTCGACTGCACCATGGACGCCAGCGCCGAATCAATCCAGCGGCCCTTTGCCTCCAGGCGCGCATGGGCGGCGAACAGGGTGCCGGTGCCAATCGGTTTGGTCAGCAGCAACACATCGCCGGCGCGCAGGCCGCTTTTGCTCATCACCTTGTCTGGATCAATCAAACCGTTGACCGCAAACCCGAGCGCCAATTCCTTGCCCTCGCCAGTATGGCCGCCCACCAACGCGCAGCCGGCTTCGTTAAGCACTTCAACCGCGCCCGACATCATCTGGAACACGGTATCTTCCACTTTCGATTCAATGCCGTAAGGCACCGTTGCCACTGCAGTAGCGCTCTGAGCTTCTGCGCCCATGGCAAAGACGTCACCGAGGGCGTGATTGGCGGCAACTTTGCCGAACACGTAGGGGTCATCAATAAAGGCGCGGAAAAAATCGACCGTGTGCACCACCGCCATGCCCGGCGGCACCCGCAGCACGGCCGCATCATCCGGCGCATGCAGGCCAATGATGATGTCATCCCGTTCAATCGGGCGCAGCTCACCAAGCGCCCTGGACAGCACCGTGCTACCGACTTTGGCACCACAACCACCGCAGCGCATGGCGACGGCAGAGATCGCCTGAGAGGCGTCTTCCGGGTTCTGGGCTGCGGTGGTGTCCGGCAATTGGCCGGCCTCTTCCATCGCGGGAAGGTTGCTGAACTTCTGCATGAACCGGCGATCAATCCAGTCCTTCCAGCGCCACACCCAGGTGCCCGCAAATCCGTGCTTGCCCCGGGAGGCAACGGCGAACTGATCACCGGTACTGATCAGTGCCAGCCAGTTCTTTTGGGGGTGGAACGGCTTGGGCGGTTTGCCGAGTGCCATGCGCCTGAGGTTTTCCGCCAAGGGTGGGCCCTGGCGCACCGCAAACACCCCGGCTTTTTCGCGCGGGTGGTTCACCACATTGGCAATATCGCCGGCGACAAAAATGTTGTCGTCATTTTCGGTCTGGAGCGTATCGCGGGCCCTGATAAACAGGCCGTCGTCCAGCGCCAGTCCCGTGTCCTTCAGCCAGGCCGGGCCACCGGCGCGGGTCACCCAGAGCACTTCGTCGGTTTGCAGGGTCTGGCCGGACTCGGTGGCCAGTAGTCCTTGCTCCACCTTTGAAACCGCCGCGCCCAGGTGCAGTTTTACCCCGCGTTTGACCAGTTTGTCGCGGAACACAGCCCGGACTTTGGTGTTATGAGTGGGCAGAATCTGTTGGGCGGCGTCAAACAGGTGAAAGTGGATCTGATCCGGATCTTTGCCGCGCCGCGTCAGTTCGTTGCGCAACCGGAACTGCATGGCCAGTGTCAGCTCAACGCCGCCGGCACCAGCACCCACGACGGCAATGGTCAGTGGGCCATCGTGGTTTTCAACCCGTGACAACAGTGCCAGCCAGCGGTTGTTGAACCCGGTGATGGGTTTGACCGGCACCGCGAACTCGGCCGCTCCAGTCACCTCGGCCACGCGCGGTGACGAACCGATGTTGATCGAGAGCAGGTCGTAAGGAACCTTTGGCCGACCTTTGCAGATCACACGCTGTGCAGACCGATCCAGGCCGGTGACTTCGGTTCGGTAAAACCGGGCGCCGGCAAACTCTGCCAGACGGCTCAGATCGATATGAACGTCATCGTAGCTGTAATGACCCGCAACATAGCCGGGCAGCATGCCAGAGTAGGGTGTGTGAGTATCGCGGCAGATCAGGGTTAGCCGTACGCCGGGGACCGGATTCATGGCGAATCGCTTGAGGACCCCGACGTGGCTGTGCCCGCCACCTACCAGGACAATGTCCCGTAATACAGGTTGTTCGGGCGTCTGCATCAGAGCACTTTCTTGGCTTCAGCGGACAGCTCACTAAAGCCTTTGATGCTCTTGAACGCTTCGAGTTTCTGCTGGTCGGCATCACTCGGATTGGCAATCTGCTCAATCGAGGTCAGGCCCGCCTCTTTCATCTTCTTGGCCGTTGCCGGGCCGACACCTTTAATCCGGGTCAGGTCAGTGTTGTCCGCAGGCTTGGCGACTTTCGCGGCCGCGGGTTTCTTGGCCTCCGACTTTTTGGTCGGGACCTTTTTGGCTTCTGGCTTGGCAGCCTCAAGCTTTTTGGTAGCGCTGTCGGCTTTCTTGCTGACCTTATCTGTGGTCTTTTTTACTTCTTTGCGGGCTTCTTTGGTCGCAATGCCAAGTTTTTCCAGCAGTGAGGTCTGTAGCTCGCGGAACTCATCCATCCGGCGCTCAAACTCTTCGTTAAAGCGTTTCATTTCACGCTCACGAAGTTCATCCATATCCTTGATCAGCTTGCAAACCGGGTCCTGCACCTGGTGCTGCAGGTGGTCGAACTGTTTCAGAGCATCATTGATCAGGCCTTCGATTTGCGTAGAAGTCTTGTCAAACTCTTTGTTCACTTTCTTGACGATCTTATCAACGCTGGGTTTGGCTTTCTTCGCCATCGGACGTCTCCTTACGGAAGGGGTAGTGGTGGTGGAACGGTGTCAGGCCAAATGCCTCATTCCCGTTGCAGTATTCGAGCTTCTTCGGGACTTGAGGCTTTGTTTCTTCAGAAGCACTTCGCGAATACGCCGGACTTTGTCTGCCAGGGGCGAATCATCGCTGGAATCAAACTGAACAAAATCAATTGAGTAGAAGAAGTTGCTGCAGTGCTTTCTCTTCTCAGTGACCAGGCCGGACAGCGCCTCTGCGCGGATTTCCTCGAAGGGCATGTCCATGATCAGGTCCAGAACGATGGTGTCGCCGGGATCGAATACCTTGTCAGTTTTCATGACGCAGCCATAGCTATCCAGCTCATACAAACGAGCCTCGACAGTTTCCTTACGAAACAGGCCACGGCGGATGCGAAAACGGGCGACGATAT
>JAWOAO010000441.1:0-3428 GCA_046498485.1 Marinobacter sp.
TTCTTGCGCATCCACCGCTCCGACATTGCCCGCCATCACCTCGGCGGTATATTCATAGGCCTCCGACAGAGGCATCTCCAGCTGGCGATAGAACGCAGCCTTGCCAATCTTCAGGGTATGGCCGGATTTGCCGGCGATCGTCGCCGCCATCTGGTACACGGTTGCATCCAGATCTTCTGGCGCCACCACGCGATTGACCAGGCCGATGTTCTCCGCCCTGGTGGCGTTAATCATCTCGCCGGTCAGCAGCATCTCCATCGCGTGTTTACGGGAGACATTACGGGACAGCGCCACCATGGGCGTGGAACAGAACAGCCCGATATTGACACCGGGCGTGGCAAACCGGGCGCCGCTCTCGGCAACCGCCAGATCACAGCTTGCCACCAACTGGCAGCCCGCGGCGGTGGCCACCCCGGCCACCCGGGCAATGACCGGTTTCGGCAGGTTCACAATCTGCTGCATCACCTGGCTGCATCGGCGGAACAACGCCAGCTGAAACTCACGGCTGTCGAACTGTGAACGGATTTCTTTGAGATCATGCCCCGCGCAAAATACGCGCCCTTCCGCCGCCAACACCACCACCCGGGTATCGTCGTCGTTCTCTAAAGCGGTAAACACCTCCGACAACGCCTCCAGCATGGCCATCGACAAATTGTTCCGCTGCTCCGGCTGATTCAGGGTCACCGTGGTTATTCCGTGTTCGGTGTGTTGTCGCACCAGGTTATTCGCTGTGTTGGTCATCGCACTGTTCTCCGTTATCCTGTTCACAGCAGTATCACCAAACCTCGCGCGTCTGTCGAACCGACTTTCGGAGTGTGGTTGTATTTGCAATCAGCGCCCGCAAACTAAAAACAGGTGCCGCTGAAAAGGAGAATCCATGTCCCGTTCTGTGCTGATTAAAATCATACTGGTCGTTCTGATTATCGGCGGCGCCACCATGGTGCTGATCAAAGACGAGCCGAATGTGCCCACCGGGGATATCAACCGGATACAACCGTTCATGCCGGCTCAGGAATCCGACGATCAGCGGCTTGAGGAAGATGCCGAGGAAGCAGATGAGGAGCAGCGCTGATTGATTCAAGGGACGGTTTTTTGTGCTTTCGTGTACGCACGGAGCGCTGGAACGCTAACAACTGGAGTGGTGCCCGGAGCCGGACTTGAACCGGCACGACCATAAGGTCGAGAGATTTTAAGTCTCTTGTGTCTACCAATTTCACCATCCGGGCATCGGAGGGAACTTCGTGGAGGGCAGAATTGTATAAGGCCCGATGGCGTAACGCAATTCCATTCCGGCAAGAGCGCCTTCAAGTTGTCGAAATTCTCTTGCGACGCGACTAAACCGGCTTGGTGGCGCGGCCTTTGTAGATATAACCGGCAATTTTTGGCGCATTCGGCATGTACAGATTTTCCAGTTCCTGGATTTCAAAGCCGGTCTGCAGGATCAGGTCGGCAATGTGACGGTTCAGATGGCAGCCGCCGGCGAGCATTTTCCAGCCTGGGGTTATCCGGTGTTGCCATTTTCGGGTGCCGTCGTGCGGGGCTTCGCCGTGCTCGAGGAACAACAGGTCACCACCCGGCTTGAGCACCCGCTTCATCTGCAGCAAGGCAGCGTGCCAGTCGGGAATGGTGCACAAGGTGAAAGTGAGCAAGACGGTGTCCACCGAATCGTCCGCAAGCGGGATTTTCTCGCCCGGCAGATCCAGCCATTCCACGTGTATCGGTGACCGGCCCAGGTTGGGCAGCGCCTTGCGTCGCATGCCGGCAGACGGCTCCAGCCCGTACACCATGTCTACCTGGTTCTGGTCATAGAATTCCAGGTTGATGCCGGAACCCATGCCTACTTCAAGTACCCGCCCTTTGGCGCGGGGCACAATCTGACTGCGCAGTTTCATGACCTGGCCCATGGAGCAGGCTTTGTCTATGATATGGGGAAGAACTCGGTCCTCGTAAAAGCTCATTGGGCTCACCATTATTGTCATTAATCAAGGGGTGCGACAAACTGCCCTATCGTGTTTTGCCAAGATATCAGTAGCATTGCAATATCTGCCGGTAATAACAACATAACAAAATGACCTAAGGCAGCGGCTGAACGGGTGCGCTGGCCCGTTTGTTATGAATTGTTTGAGTTACCGGAGGTTTTCATGGAACTCGATCCTCTCATCCTATCGCGAATCCAGTTCGCGTTCGTGGTGTCATTTCACGCCATTTTCCCGGTGTTCACCATCGGTCTCGCTTCCTATATCGCTGTACTCGAAAGTCTGGCCTTCAAAAC
This sequence comes from Marinobacter sp., assembly GCA_046498485.1. Lineage (GTDB taxonomy): Bacteria > Pseudomonadota > Gammaproteobacteria > Pseudomonadales > Oleiphilaceae > Marinobacter. Next base: position 2,273 of record JAWOAO010000441.1, read on the forward strand.
CCGCAACCCGGTCTGGATAAAGCTGTCCGGCTTCTGGACCAAGGTCTTTGCTGTGGTGTTCGGTATGGGGGTGGTCTCCGGCATTGTGATGTCGTTTCAATTCGGCACCAACTGGAGCAACTTTTCCCAGGCCACGGCGAACTTTCTCGGACCTGTACTGAGTTATGAGGTGATCACGGCGTTCTTCCTGGAAGCGGCGTTCCTGGGGGTACTGCTGTTTGGTCGTAACAAGGTGCCGCCCGGCGTCCATCTGTTTGCCGCGATCATGGTGGCCACCGGTACCTTTATCTCCTCGTTCTGGATTCTGGCCGCCAACAGCTGGATGCAGACCCCGGCCGGCATTGAACTGCGCGATGGTGTGTTCCACGTGGTGTCCTGGAGTCAGGCACTGTTCAACCCCTCCTTCCCCTACCGGTTCCTGCACATGGCGTTGGCGTCTTTCCTGACCGGCGGTTTTGTGGTGGCGGGCGTCAGTGCCTGGTACCTGCTCCGTGGCCGCGAAGTCGAAGCCAACCGCAAGGCCTTGTCCATGTGTCTGTGGCTGCTGCTGTTCATCGCCCCGGCTCAGCTGGTGGTTGGCGATTTCCACGGCCTGAACACGCTGGAGCACCAGCCGATGAAGATCGCGGCGATGGAAGGCAACTGGGAGACGTCCCGCAATGTGCCTCTGTTACTGTTCGCCATTCCGGATCAAGCCAATCAGACCAACCATTTCGAGATCGGCATTCCCGGCCTGGCCAGCTTTGTTCTGACCCACGAATGGGATGGCGAGGTACCAGGCCTGAATGAGGTGGCGGTGGAAGAGCAGCCGCCGGTGGCCATTGTGTTCTGGTCGTTCAGAATCATGGTAGGGCTTGGCATGTTGATGATTCTGTTTGCCCTGACCGGCCTGGTGCTGCGCGCCAAGGGTCGCTATTACCAGGCCCGCTGGTACCTGCAAGGCTTGCGGTTGATGAGCATTGCGCCGTTTATTGCGGTTCTTACCGGGTGGTTTGTGACCGAGGTGGGCCGTTCACCCTGGCTGGTCTACGGCATGATGACGCATGCCGAATCGGTGACACCGTCACTGACCGGAGCCATGGCTTTGTTCACGTTAATCGGCTATATCGTGGTGTACACTTTGGTGTTCTCTGCCGGCGTCTACTATCTGCTGCGA
>JAWOAO010000483.1:0-2914 GCA_046498485.1 Marinobacter sp.
GAATGATCAGATGCTCACGCCATTCATCGGTGCCGCGGCCACCGACCTTGCGGGGAGTCAGCTTGTGACCGGTCCTGTCGCTCATCAACAAAGCCACCCGCTGCATGCCGACGGCCCGGTGAATGCCCTCAATCACCAGTTGGCACACTTCGTTGATGTCCGGCTTTTCGGCCAGAGTCTGGGTCAGATCCCGCAGAATCTGCAATTGCAGGGCCGGATCCATGGTCGGTGCTTCGGCAGTACTGCTCGCCGGGTTGTCCTGATTGCCCGGCAGCAGCGCCGTGACCTGGGGAATGCCCAGCGATACCGCCACTTTGGTGGCTTCCTGCGCGTTCACTTTGAGCTGGTCCCGGATCACCGCCGGGCTCTCGCCAATGTCTGCGGACAGTCGCTCCAGCACCTTGTCCATGGCAGGCCCGCTCCAGCCATGTTCGCACGTCGAGGCCATTGCCACCGTGTTGCGAACCAGACTGCTGGCCATGGAGTTGGCCTTGCCGGGCGCCACCACCTCACGAATAAACGGGCCCAGCGACCAGGCATCCACCAGGCCTCGGGTGATCTCGGTAAAGGTGGTGTGCAGCACGGCCTTCTGTGCGTCTACCGGTGGCTCGTCCAGCCGAAGCCGCGCTTCCAGTTCCGCGGCCTGATCGGTTTCACAGGACCAGAACGCCAGTTCACCGATGTTCATCAATAAGGCGCCGATAAACACTTCTTCCAGCCCATGGTCGGTGCGTTTTGGCATCAGGCAACGGGCCTGAACCGCGGCGTGAATGGCCCGCGCCAGACAGCGCAGCAGGTGCGGCCGGTCGTTGCGTTTGAGCAGGGCGTCGACAATCAGCGATGAGATCGCCATGGATTTGACCGAATCAAAGCCGATCAGGGTAATCGCCCGGCTGACGGTGCTGACCTGGGTTCGGGTCTGGTTGTAGAACACGGTATTGGACAGCCTGAGTACCTGGGAGGTCAGCTGGGCATCGTTCAGAATGACGTTGGCCAACTCGTTCACCGTGCTGTTGCGGTTGTCGGTCAGCTCATTGATTTGCCGAAGCGTGTTGGCCAGTACCGGCAGTTCTACCTTGCTCAGATAGGAAACCCATGCCTGGGTGGAGTTCATCCTTGAGGGCGTATGTTCGGACGATATGGTCACAAGTCTGGTGTGCCTCGGAAGGGTGGGGAATTGTTAATATTCTTCTTGAATGTCAGTTTAGCCGAGGCAGGGCGGCGCTGTCAGGTCGCTTTTGGTGTAAGGGCAACTACACACCAGAGTGATTCGGGTTTGGTCTGTGAATAGGCTATAATCGCCGGTTTTATGCTGCGCGCGCCCAGCACTCTCCATGCACTCTTAAGGCACTCTCAACGCACCGACCAAGGCATTGACCGTGATTGTATTTGACCAGGTACAGAAGTCCTACCAGGTGGCCGGCCGGGCGATTCCCGCGCTGCATCCTACCAGTATGACCATTGAAACCGGCGAGGTATTCGGCATCGTCGGCCATTCCGGCGCGGGCAAATCCACCCTGGTCCGGCTGATCAATCTGCTGGAGCCGGCCACTGGTGGCCGCATCCTGATTGATGACGAAGACATCACCGGCTACAGCGCAGCCGAGCTTCGGGCCTTTCGCCGTAAAGTGGGCATGATCTTCCAGCACTTCAATCTGCTGTCCTCGAAAACCGTAACCGACAACGTCGCGTTCCCGATGAAACTGGCCGGCATCTACGCCAAAGCCGACATCCGCAGCCGGGTTAAGGAATTACTGGCCCGGGTCAGCCTGAGCGAACACGCTGACAAGTACCCGTCCCAGCTTTCCGGTGGCCAGAAACAGCGGGTCGGCATTGCCCGTGCCCTCGCCTGCCGTCCAACCATCCTGCTGTGCGACGAAGCCACCAGCGCCCTGGACCCGCAAACCACCCAGTCGGTGCTCCGGTTGCTGGCCGACATCAACAAAGAACTGGGCCTGACCATCGTCCTGATCACCCACGAGATGGACGTGGTGCGCCGGGTCTGCGACCGGGTGGCGGTAATGGACGCCGGCCGGGTAGTGGAAATGGGGCCGGTCAGCGACGTGTTCCTGCACCCCCAGCACCCCACCACCCGGGATTTTGTGTTTGAAAACGAAAACGTCGATCGCGACGAGCGTCAGCAGGATATGCAAAAGGCCGAAGGCCGTATCCTGCGCCTGACCTTCAAAGGCGATGCCACCTACAAACCCCTGTTGGGCGGTGTTGCCCGCGAGTCCGGTGTCGATTTCAGCATCCTCTCCGGCCGGATCGATCATATAAAAGACACCCCCTACGGGCAGCTTACCCTGTCCCTGGTGGGCGGTGACCTGGACCTTGCCATGCAGGCGCTGCAAGCCGCCGACGTTCACGTGGAGGTGGTGCGCTGATGGAACTCTTTATGGAAAATCTGATGGGCAACGTCGACTGGCTGGAAATCGGCTGGGCCAGCTGGGACACCCTGGTCATGGTGGGCCTGTCATTGCTGTTCAGTGTACTGATCGGCCTGCCCGTGGGCGTACTGCTGTTCCTGTTTGGCAAACGCCAGCTGCTGGAGCAGCCGGTGGCCTATGCGGTGCTGTCGTTTGTTGTGAACGTGCTGCGCTCGGTGCCATTCATCATCCTGCTGATTGTGATGATCCCGTTCACCGTTCTATTGATCGGTACTTCGTTAGGCGTGGCCGGCGCCATCCCGCCACTGGTCGCCGGCGGTGCCCCGTTCTTTGCCCGATTGGTGGAAACCTCCCTGCGGGAAGTGGATCGCGGCATCATCGAAGCGACCCAGGCCATGGGCGCCAGCGTGCGCCAGATCATTCTCGGCGCCTTGCTGCCGGAAGCGCTTCCGGGCATTATCGCCGGTATTACCGTGACCGCCATCACTCTGGTGTCCTACGCGGCCATGTCGGGTGTGATTGGC
>JAWOAO010000488.1:0-8954 GCA_046498485.1 Marinobacter sp.
TACCAGCTGAGACAGCCAGTACGGGAAGTAGACTCAAACCAAAAACAAGTGATCTTGAATTCACCCGGAAAGGCGAAGCCGCCAGTGTCATTGCTACTGCGGTTGCTGTTGTTGTTATGAGTCGCTTCATGGCCGTTCCTTCAGAGAAGGTTGCAGGTCACAAAGGTGCGGCATAACTCAGGCCAGGATTCATTTTTTTTATTTATTAGGATCTTGCGGTTTTCCCGGTACTCACTTTTGAGCAACATGTAAGTTTTTTGGACACTACTATGTGGAAACGCGAATGCCGTAACTGTTTCGAAGCAAAAGCAGCGAGGCTCTCGGCCACAGCACAATCAACACGGACACACTTGGTTGGATGATATCGCGGGATTCTGGCGCCACTGTTAAACGTGGCGCAATCCATGCCTCGCTTCTCGTAGTTAATCCTGGTGGTGGTATTCTTTGGCATTGGTGATCATGCTAATCGTTAGTCTACTTAATCCCCGTCATCATGTTGTCTGGCGTAAGTGATTTGTCCGTACTTATTGCGGTCATGGGCCTTCACCGCTTATCTGCTGCTGGTGAACTTGCCGTGGTACCTGCCGCAACTGGGTGATGGCGAAACGGTGAAGCCGGTATTGTTGTGTCTGTTATTCAGGGTTGGCGTGGCTGCTGTTTTTGAAGGCGTGGAAGTAGAGCACCGGAATCAGCACCAAGGTCAGCAGGGTAGACACCAGCACACCGCTGGCCAGGGTGAGGCCCAGAGGCTCCAGCGCCGGCTCGAAGATCAGCACGCCGCTGCCAAACATCACTGTGGCGGCGGTGAGCAGGATCGGGCGGGTGCGCTGGGCGCCGGCCTGTATCACGGCTTCTTTCAGGTCCATACCTTCGTCCAGCCGTTGTTCAATGAAGTCCACCAGCAGAATGGCGTTGCGGGTGACAATGCCGCCCAAGGCGATGACCCCAAGTACGCCGGTGCCGGCAATGTTGATACCCCACAGCCAGTGCGCCGGTATCACGCCGATAAAAATCAGCGGAATCGGCAGCATAATCAGCAGCGGCAGCCGGTAGGAGCGGAACCAGCCGGCCAGCAGCACGTAAATCAGTATCATCACTACCAGGCCGGCCACGCCCAGATCCCGGTACACATCTCGTGTCATCTCCCATTCGCCGGCCCAGTAAAGCAAGGTTTCGTTGACGTTGTCCGGTGGCCGGAGCCAGCGAATTTCTGTGTCTGGCCATTGTTCACTGCTGAGTGATTCAAGCTGAACGGTCATGGGCTGTGCCACTGACCGGTCCAGGTCGGCAAACACGGTGGTGATGGGCATGAGTCCACGACGGAAGCGGGCCTGGTCGCCATCACTGTGGCTGAAATCCAGCAGGGACGCCAATGGCACTGGCTGACCCGTGGCGCTGATGGTGTACAGGCTACGAATGGCTTGCTCGGAATCTCGGTCGGGCTTGTCCAGGCGCAGAATGATGGGCACCGGGTTGCGGGCATACTTGCTGCCGGACCAATCGCCCAGGGTTTCGCCAGCAATGGCGAGATACAGCGTTCGGGTCACGTCCGCCGGAATGACCCCGTAGGTGGCGGCCCGTTCTGGATTAACCTCCAGGTTCAGCGAAGGCAACGCCGCTACCGGGCTTTGGCTGGTGGCAATCACGCCCTTTTGTTTGCTGAGCCATTGCTCCACTTCATCGGCCATGGCTTGTCGGGTTTCGGGATCCGGCCCATAGATTTCAGCGGTAATGGCCCGGTCGCTGGCGGGGCCGGAAGGAATGCGACTAATGTGGCCGATGGCTTGGTGGGGCTCCAGCCAGCTGGCCAGTTTTTGGGCCACTTCCCGGCTGACCTGGTAACTTTGCCGGTCGCGCTGTGCTTCCGGTACCAGGTTCACCTGCAGGGTCAGGTCCCGAGGGGCTTTATGTTCCGGTGCGGTAAGGGTTTCCGGCGGGTAGATCATGGGCGCGGTCAGGCCCGAATAGATGGTGACGGCCCGCACTTCCGGTATTTTGCGCAGTTGCCGGTTCAGGTCCGAGGCAGCGGTGAGCGAGTCGGTCAGGGTGGCGCTGGCGGGCAGTTCGACGTTTACTGCAAATACGTTCCGGTCGAGCAGGGGGGTCAGGCCGATCTGTACGGTGCGAGTAGCCACCAGTGCGAAGCTCGCCAATAACAGGACGACCAGGCCCAGATAAAACAACCAGCGCATCGCGGCGGACCCGACAAAGGGCGCTAGCAGGCAGCGGTAACGGGCGACGAACCTGCTGTCTTTTCCGGTATGTTCCTCGTTCTTCCCCGCATTTTCGTCGCCGCTGGCGGATTTCTCCACTTTTAGCAGGCGGAACCCGAAGTAGGGGGTAATCGTGAGGGCGACCAAAAGAGAAAACAGCACGGCGGCAGACGCACCGACCGGAATGGCGCGAATATACTGCCCCATTTCCCCGGTGATATAGGCGGTTGGCAGCAGGGTGGCGACCACCAGCAAGTCTGCCAGAATGGTAGGATTACCTACCTCATTCACGGCTTTTACCGTCAATTCGCGGCTCTTCTCGCCAGCGCGCTGAAAATGGCGGGCCACGTTTTCCAGCATGACCACGGCATCGTCCGACAGGATGCCGATGGCCAGAATCATCGCGGCGATCGATACCGGGTTAAGTGTGAACCCCAGGTAGTTATAGAGATAGGGCACAATCGCCAGCGAAGCCGGCATCATGATCGCGATCACCACGGCAGCGCGCCAACCCAAGCCCAGCCAGATAATGCCCACCACGGCCAGGGTGCCTGTGAATAACTGCGAAAGCACGCTGTAGACCCTGGAGGTGGCGTCTTTGCCGGCATCGTGAGTGATGTCAAGTTGCACATCGGAGGGCAGATAAGCTTTCTGGAATTGCTGCAACTGCCCGGTGACGGCTTCGGTCACATCACTGACGTTCCTGCCTTCAAGCGTGGTCACCGCCAGTGTCACCGCCGGGTAAGGGGCTGAGTGGCCCTCCTGCCAGTGCAGTACGGCCTGGTTCTGTTCCACCCGGCCGTGGCGAATATCGGCCACTTGCTCCAGATACACCGGGCCGCCGTCGTCACTGCCAACGGGGATGCGAGACAATTGTTCGAGGTGGGTCAGGTTCATGCCGGCCTGCAGGTCGGTGACCGGCTGGCTTTCCAGGCGGCCAGTGGGCACCCGGCGGTTGGCCCCGGCCACGGCTTCGGCAAGCTGGTTCAGGGGAATTTTGCGGGCGGCCAACTCGGTTGGGTTTGGCAGGATTTCAATAGCAGCGCGGTCACCGCCGAATCGTTTCACATCCCGCACGCCGGGAATCCGCAAAATATCCGCCGCCAGTTCGGTGGCAATGTATTCCAGCCGGTCCGGGCCTACCGTTTTGCTGCTGAGTGTGGCCATCAGAACCACCAGGCGGGAGGTCCCAAAGGTTTCGATAGTTGCCGGACCGGCAGTGGTGGGCAGCTCGTTGGCGCGGGCACCGAACAGTTCGTTGAGTTGGGAGAACGCTTTTTCTTTAGCGGTACCGACTTCAAATTCCACCGACAAAAGGGCCGCGTGGTTGGAACTGCTGCTTCGCACTTCGCTTACGGAGGAAATTTCCCGTACCCAGCCTGCGGCTTTCCGGGCCAGCTGGTTATCCACACGCTCAACACCGGCGCCCGGCCAGGGAATCAACACCATGGCGGTAGGTACGTCAATATCCGGCCGGTCTTCCCGGGGGGTGACCAGCAAGGCATAGCTGCCCAATAACAGGCAGGCAATCACAAACAACGGGACAATCGGTGAGTCCAGTAACCGGTTGGCAATGTGGCCGGCCAGGCCCAGATTATTCTTCTGCATAGTCTGGCCCGGCCGATTTTACTGTCACAGACTGGCCATCCTGCAGTTTGGCTGAAGGGTTCAGTACCACCTTGTCTCCCACTGAAAGCCCTTGGGTAACGGGAATCAAATCGGTGCCGTTGTCCGGCGTTGTGGTGGTTTTTATCCACTTCAGGTGCACGGCCGGGCCGTCGCCCGATTGTTCTATAACCAGTGTTCCGGTGAGCTGGCCCCTGCGGATCAACGCGGCTTTGGGTAAACCGACCCAATGGCCGTTCTGTGGTCGCTGGGCAGTATCCGGGTTAGGCACCAGCACAGACACAACCTGTCCTGGGGCGAGTTGGTCGCTGTCGGCATCCAGGGTCAGCCTCAGGCGCTGGCCGGTGCCTTCGTCACCCAGCGCCGGAACCACGCTGGTCAGATAGGCCGGAAGGGTTGTCTGATCCGGCCCGGTAATCACGGAAAGCCGCTGGCCGGGTATCAGGCTGGCGGCCATGTGGCTGGAAACCGGGACATCCACACGCAACCGCTCCCGCGCTTCCAGTATTAGCAAAGGTTGGCCGGGGCCGACAAAGCTGCCGGCATCCACCAGGGTTTCGGCAACCAGGCCGGTGAACGGGGCGGTCAATCGGGTGTAGCTCAGGTTGGCTTGCTGGGCTTGCAGTTCGGATCGGCCAGCCTGTAGTTGGGCTTTCAGTTCCTGGTGTTTTACTTCGACCTGTTCGACTCGCACCCGGGCAATAAGGTCTTCTTCATATAGCCGTTGCAGCCGCTGGCTGTCTAGCCGGACCTGCTCTACAGCCGCTTCCGAGGCGCTGATTTTTGCGCGGGTGGCGGCAATGGCGGCATCCACTTCTCTGGCATCCACCGTGGCCAGTAAATCTCCGGTTTCCACCCTATCGCCGGGCTCCACCTCTACTGAAAGCAGGGTGCCGGCAATGCGGGTGCTCAAGGCGGCACGTTTGCCGGGGCGCACCACGCCAGGCAGTTTCTGGTTGGCAGCACCCTGCCACGCCTGGATTTCGTCAACGGTAACTTCCGGTGTTTCGGCGGCGGTTTCCGGTGATTCCGGCGCTTCATTGATACAGCCGGTCACGGTCAACGCAGCGGCAGACAGCAGAATTCGGGTAAAGATATTCATCGATGCTGTCTCCCTAAGGCCAGAAGTGGATCGCGGCCATTCTGTAGATGGTAGTTCATGCCTGCCAGAACGGCCTGATAGCGTGAATCAATCAAGGTGGCCCGCTGGCGGTCGAGCCGCGCCCGGGCTGCGAGCAGGTCTGTCATCGAGCCAACGCCTTCCTCATAACGCCGGGTGGCCAGTTGGGCGGCGCGCTCTGCGGCTTGGGTGGCTTTTTCAGCAGCCTGCCAGGAGGCATACCCGGCCTGCCACTGGCTTGTGGCAATGGCCTGTTCCCGCTGAATCTGTCGGCGGGTTTCTTCCATTTCTGCCCGGGCTATCTTGGCGCCAGCCCGGGATTCGGCAATCCGGCCCTGGCGGCCGAAGCCATCGAACAGCGTCCATTGCAGGTTGACCGCTACCAGCCAGCCATCGGCATTGTCGTTCAGCAGTTCATTACCATGGCCCCATTGTTGTCTGGCCAGCAGGTTCACCCGGGGCATCCAGTCTGCTTCGGAGGCGCTGGCTCTGGCATCGGCGGCATCAACGGCCAGTTGCCGGGCTTTCAGGTCTTTACGCGGGGCAGGGTTGCCCATTTCTGTAGGTGGTTGCGGCCGAGGCATGGCGTCTGCGACGTTCACCGGAACTTGTGGCGCCATGCCCAACAGGCTCTTCAGTTGGTATTCTGCCTGTTGGGTGACTGCTTGTGCCTGGGCAACGGCGGCTTCGGCAGCCGCCAATTCGGCGTTGGCCTGTTCCATATCCAGGCGGGCCGCCAAGCCCTGGTCGTAGCCGGCTTCGGCTAATTGGGCAACTTTGGCGGCAGCTTTTCGGGAGAGCCGGGCGGCGCTTTCCTGCTGTTGTAAGCGCAGAATATTAAAGTACCGGCGTGCCACCTCCAGTCGCAGAACCTGTTGCCCCCATTGTTGCGCCTGACGACGGGCGTCCACGTTCAGGCTGGCGGCTTCGCGCTGTTGCAGGGCGTCTACGTTATACAAAGGCTGAATAAGCTGAACACCGGTTACGGTGCCTTCCACCGGCCCGAGATCGGTACGCTGAATGGGTGGCATGCCTGTCGTGGGCACGGGTATGCCGGAAATCAGGGAGGAGTCGGCTCGCAGCCAGGAGGCGTCGGCACTGATGGTTGGCAGAAAGGCCTGAGAGGATTGCTGGTGAACGGCTTCGGCCTGTTGGGTTTCGGCAGCCAATGTTTGCAGCGTGGTGGCCTGTTCCCTGGCAAGGGTCAGCGCTTTATCCAGTGACAGTGCGCCGGCAACTCCCGGCATCAGCAAAATCGCAACGGTAATGGCCCAGCTGTAACGCAAAGGAATTCCCTCTCCGGTTTGTTGCTGAATCAGAAACTCAAAGACTATATCACCTAGAATAGCGGTTTAAGGAGTACCCCGGATTGCCTGGGAGAAGAAAATATACTGGATTTCCATAGGATTGAATTACCCAGCCAAGCTTATATATAAAGGAGATAAGCGATTTTAAGCCAGGCCGCTGCAGTTGTTAGGCGTTCAGCAATGAAGGTTGATAGGCGAAAGCTATTTCGATCTTGGGAATTATTAATTTTCTACTGAGTCCTCGAAGTCGTACAGTATCGCGCAGTTCACTCACCGACCCGAAAAATCCATTCATCAGGAGTTATTCTCAAATGGGTATTATTAACAGCGAAATCAAACCGTTCAACGCAACCGCATTCAAGCAGGGCGAGTTTGTCGAGATCTCCGAAACGGACGTTAAAGGCAAATGGTCTGTCTTTTTCTTCTACCCGGCCGATTTCACCTTCGTCTGCCCGACCGAGCTGGGCGATGTTGCTGACAAGTATGAAGAGCTGCAGAAGCTGGGCGTCGAAGTATTCTCCGTGTCTACCGACACCCACTTTACCCACAAAGCATGGCACGACAGCTCTGAAACCATTGGCAAGATCCAGTACTACATGGTCGGCGACCAGAACGGCAGCATCACCAACAACTTTGGTGTGATGCGTGAAGGCCAGGGCCTGGCAGACCGCGGTACTTTCCTGATCGATCCGGATGGCGTTATCCAGGCAATGGAAATCACCGCTGAAGGTATCGGCCGTGACGCAGACGACCTGATGCGCAAGGTTAAAGCGGCCCAGTACGTGCGTAACCACCCTGGTGAAGTGTGCCCGGCCAAATGGAAAGAAGGCGAGGCCACTCTGGCGCCGTCTCTGGATCTGGTTGGCAAGATCTAAGCTTCCCCTTCAAGGTGAAACTGATCAGAAGAGGCCCGCACTGCGGGCCTTTTTCGTATTTATTAATCGGTTTTTCCGAATCGTATAGCAAAGAGCTATCGAACAGTTTGGGTCAATCAATTTGAGCAGGGCGCAGGCAAGGCTTATCTTGGGTCCAACTTCCGGTAACGATTCATTATTGAATCCAAATAATTAGTTTCAGATATCAAGGGGAATACCGCACATGTTGGATGCCAATATTAAAGGGCAGTTGAAGGCGTACATGGAAAAGCTGCAGCACTCGATCGAGCTGGTAGCGGCCTATGACGACAGCCCCAAGTCTCAGGAGCTGAAGGCGTTGCTGGACGAGCTTGAGCCGATGTCCGAAAAGATCAGCCTGCGCACGGAGGCATCGGTGGACGTGCGTCGTCCATCGTTTGCCATCAACCGGGTGGGCACGGACATTGGTGTTCGCTTTGCCGGTATTCCCATGGGCCATGAGTTTACCTCGCTGGTGCTGGCTCTGTTGCAGGTGGGTGGTCACCCATCCAAGGCGTCTCAGGAGGTGATCGAGCAGGTTCAGCAACTGGACGGCGACTTCGAGTTTGAAACCTACTACTCGCTGTCGTGCCAGAACTGTCCGGATGTGGTGCAGGCGCTGAACCTGATGAGCGTACTGAACCCGAAGGTCAAGCACACTGCCATCGACGGAGCGCTGTTCCAGGATGAAGTGGAAGAGCGCCAGGTGATGGCGGTACCCAGTGTGTACCTGAACGGCGAGCCGTGGGGCCAGGGCCGGATGACGCTGGAAGAGATTGTCACCCGACTGGACACCAACGCCGGTGCCAAAGACGCCGAGAAGATCAACCAGAAAGGCAACTTTGAAGTGTTGATCATCGGCGGTGGCCCGGCCGGCGCCGCCGCGGCCATCTACGCCTCACGTAAAGGTATTCCGACCGCGATCGCCGCTGAGCGTTTTGGTGGCCAGGTCAGCGATACCATGGGTATTGAAAACCTGATTTCCGTGCCGTACACCGAAGGCCCGAAACTGGTGGCCGCCATGGAGCAGCACGTCAACGACTACGAAGTCGACATCATGAACATGCAGCGCGCCGAGAAGCTGATTCCGGCCGCGCACACCGGCGGCCTGCACGAAGTGCGCCTGGCTAACGGCGGATCGCTGAAGGCCCGCACGGTGATTTTGTCGACCGGTGCCCGCTGGCGCCAGATGGGTGTGCCGGGCGAGGAAGAGTACCGCAACAAAGGCGTGGCTTACTGTCCGCACTGCGATGGCCCGCTGTTCAAAGGCAAGCGGGTGGCGGTGATCGGTGGGGGCAACTCCGGGGTGGAAGCGGCCATCGATCTGGCCGGCATCGTTGGCCATGTGACCCTGATCGAGTTCGGCGCTGCAATGCGGGCCGATGAAGTGCTGCAAAAGAAACTGCGCAGCCTGAAAAACGTTGAAATTGTCACCTCCGGCCAGACCACCGAAATTACCGGTGCCAACGGCAAGGTCAACGGCCTGGTCTACACCGACCGTAACACCGGTGAATCGCATCAGGTCACGCTGGAAGGGGTGTTTGTCCAGATCGGCCTGGTACCGAACACCGAGTGGCTGAAAGGCGACATCGAGCTGAGTCAGCACGGTGAGATCATCATCAATGACCGCAACGAGACCTCGATTCCGGGCGTGTTCGCCGCCGGCGACGCCACCACGGTGCCGTTCAAGCAGATCGTGATTTCCATGGGCGAGGGCTCGAAAGCTGCCCTGAGCGCCTTTGATTTCCTGATCCGCAACTCGGCCGAGTAAGTATTTAAAGTAAGTGTGTAATGC
>JAWOAO010000491.1:0-4551 GCA_046498485.1 Marinobacter sp.
AGCGGTAGCCCGGTATGCAGGGCGGCGGTTTTCAGGCAAGGAAATTTTTCTCATTTTTACAGCCGGCCGGAAGTCATCAAACGGGCGCCATCCGACCTGCTGGAATAACCGGGCGGGTTTACTGCATTGCTGAAACAAGTCGGGTGGCGCTCTCCCAGGCACCCTCGACCCGACCACCGGCCAGCCAATCCCCGGCCAGGCCAATTCCGCGCTGCTGATCCAGAACATAACCCGGCTTGTCGCCATCTGCCGAGCGCGCATACAACCACCGGTGTGCGACCGTTTCGGTGGGTTCAGTATCATTACCGGTGAGTTTGCTGAACTCACTCAACAGTTGAGCACAGACGTCATCAGCGGAGGCATCAACGTTGGCCGTGGTCCATGCCGGGGTTGCCTGCAGAACCCACCACTGGCCGGCATCATTACGGCCGGGTTTGGACGAGTTGTTGGCTACCCAGTACAACCGCTCCGAGTTCGGCCGCATGGCGTCAAACCGGTCCGTGGGCGGCTGCGCAAAATGGGCGGCTACAGTCCAGCAAGGCAAGATATGCTCAACCGGTCTGGTCAGCGTTGCGGCCAGATCATCAAGGCCACTTGCCGCCAGAATGTCCTGGGCCTGGGCCGGTGGCGCGGTAATGATAACCTGATCAAAAACGCCCCGGTTGTGTCCCTCGGCACACTCCAGCTGCCACTGCCCGCCCTGCGGCACAAGGCGCGTAATACGCACTTCAGCTGCAACATCAACCCGGGCCGACAACGCTCGGGTGATGGCCGTCATCCTCGGGATGCCGACATAGCGGTTTTCGTCCGGAAAAGCCTGCCAGTGATTATCGGCATCCTGAAAGCCGAACCGGGCCGGCCAGGCACCAAACGTGTCCTCACCTGCCTGCTGTGAAAGGAACGTCAGGAACTCCGGATGACGGACAGTGAAATACTGGGCACCCATGTCTGCGGAGCTTCCGGCCACGCGTTTCGAGGACATCCGGCCACCAGGCCCGCGACTTTTTTCAAACACCCTGACATTATGACCGAGCTGGCCAAGGATAATGGCAGACGTAAGGCCTGCCAGACCTGAACCGATCACCGCGATGGTGCGTATTGATGAGTTGTCTGATGTCACTTTAAGCATGGTTTTATATGGCTCGATTGAATTATTGGTTAACAAACATTCTGAGATGGTTCGATTCTGAAGCAGGTTCAGATCACCTGGACACCAGCTCCCGATCCTTTAATGTGGTGCGAGTGCTGCCCTTTATAGCCCTTCACCTTGCCTGCCTGTTGGCTTTCATAACCGGTGTCAGTACCTTCGCCGTTGTATTTGCCATTGGTTTCTTTGTCATTCGGATGTTTGCGATTACCGGCTTTTATCATCGGTATTTCTCTCATAAAACGTTTAAAACGAGCCGCAAGGCGCAGTTTTTCTTCGCCATTCTCGGTGCCAGTGCAGCTCAGCGCGGGCCGCTCTGGTGGGCCGCCCATCACCGTCACCACCATCAACATTCGGATGATCCTGAAGACCTGCATTCCCCGCATCAGGGTGGCTTCTGGTGGTCCCACGCCGGCTGGTTCACCTGCGACGCCGGCTTTGCCATGGATCAGCGGAGAATACGTGACTGGCTGAAGTTTCCCGAACTGCGTTTCATCAATCGGTATGACTCGCTGATCCCGGCCGCTTTTGCCCTAATGATTTACCTGCTGGGTGAAGCTTTGGCCGTCTGGGCGCCGGGACTGGGCACCAACGGTCTCCAGCTGCTGATCTGGGGCTTTTTCATCTCAACGGTGCTGCTGTTTCATGCCACGGTATCCATTAACTCACTGTCTCATGTATGGGGCAAGCGGCGCTTCGACACTGGTGATGACAGTCGCAATAATTTCTGGCTGGCGCTGGTCACCCTCGGCGAAGGCTGGCACAACAACCACCATCGCTGGCCCCGGTCTGTCCGGCAGGGGTTCCGGTGGTATGAAATAGACGTTACCTGGTACGGGCTTTGGCTGCTCGCCAAACTGGGTATTATCTGGGACCTGAATCCGATACCCGCTCATATTCAGGAAGAGACTCGCGAACTGGACAAATTGAGGAGGAAGCGCCAATGACCACCGCCTCTGTCATTGATATCGGCACACATGATTCGGCATTGCCCGCGGTACTGGATCGGTTTTGCAGCCTGTTCAATGAGCTGGACAAGGGTAATCTGCACAAGCTCCAGGGTGTTTACAGTGAGGACATTCAGTTTCAGGATCCCTTTGCTCAAGTTGATGGCCTTGACGAACTGACCAGCTACTTCGCAAGTGCCTACGGCAACGTGATTCGCTGCCGGTTCCGGTTTGGCGCCCCCGTGGTCCAACGCGGCTTTTGCACCATCCCATGGGTGATGGAGCTGCAGCACAAACGCATCAAGGGTGGCAAAACCGTTGAGGTAGAAGGTATCAGCCACCTTGAGATCCGGGATGCCCGTGTTCGCTACCACCGGGATTACTTCGATGCCGGCCAACTGTTGTATGAGAACCTGCCAGTGGTTGGCGGCGTAATCTGTTGGGTCAAGGAGCACGCCGGATGAGCAAGCGACTTTCCAGCAGCAGCAACGTCTGGCTAACCGGCGCCTCATCCGGAATTGGTGAAGCCGTAGCCCACGAGCTGGCCAGGCACGGTCACAATCTGATTGTAACCGGGCGGCGACTGGAGGCACTTGAGGCATTGGCCTCAAACTACCCGGAACACATGCTGCCGGCCGCAGCCGATACCACCAGTGAAGCGGATCTTGCCAGCATCAAGGACGCACTCGGCCACTTCGGTGATCTCGATATGGCGATTCTGAATGCCGGCACCTGCGAATATCTGGACATCGAAAACTACGACAGTAAGGTCATCGAGGCCAACATCATGACCAACGTGGTTGGCACTGCCCGTAGCGTCGACATCGCGTTGCCGGCACTTCGAGCCACTCGGGCCAAGGGCAAACCGGCAACCCTGGTGATTGTCAGTTCGTCGGCCTGGTGGTTTCCGTTTGCGCGAGCAGAGGGCTACGGCGCCTCGAAGGCCGCCCTCACCTATTTTGCTCAGGCGTTGCGAGCCGACCTGGCGGCTGAAGGCATTGATGTGGTGGTGGTGTCACCGGGTTTTGTAAAGACCCCGCTGACCGAGCGCAACGACTTTCCCATGCCCTTTATTATCAGCTCGGAAGATGCCGCTGCACGGATTCGTACCGGCCTCGAAAAAGGCAAATCCGAAATCGCCTTTCCCCGACGCTTCACCTGGACGCTCAAAGCGCTGGGGGCGTTGCCTCAGGGTGTCGTGGACCGCATGGCGGCCGCCATGGCCCGCCATGATAACTCTTGAACTTTTCAGAAACAGGAAAGGATTGCATGATTCCGACTCGTCAGCGTATTGCTGTGATTGGTGCCGGTGTTTCCGGCTTGACAGCGGCCTGGCTGCTAAGCGAACAACACGATGTGGAAGTATTTGAGTCGGGCGATTACGCGGGCGGTCATACCAACACCGAGCGAGTGGAGGCTGGTGGCCGAACCTGGCCGGTGAACACCGGTTTTATTGTCTACAACGACTGGACCTATCCAAATTTTATCAAGCTGATGGATCGGCTTGGCGTGCCGTCTGAAGTGAGCGAAATGAGCTTCAGCGTCGATTGCCATGCTTCGGGCCTGCAATACAACGGCACCAGCCTGAACACCCTGTTTGCCCAGCGTAAAAATGTGTTCAATCTGAACTTCCTGAAGATGATCCGTGAAATTCTGCGCTTCAATAAAGAAAGCCGTGCGGATCTGGCGGACGGCCAGATTCCGGAAGGCGAAACGCTGGGTGGGTACCTGAATCGCAACCATTACAGTCGCTACTTCCGGAACAATTATATTGTCCCGATGGGTGCTGCCATCTGGTCTGCCCCTGAGATCGTGCTTGAGCAGTTCCCGATACGATTCTTTCTGCAGTTTTTCAATAACCACGGCATGTTATCGGTGGATGACCGACCAACCTGGCGGGTGATTTCAGGCGGTTCTGCCAGCTACGTAAGCCGGATGATGGAGCGCCTGGGTGACTGCACGCACCTGAACAGCCCGGTTTCTTCGATCGAACGTCATGGTGACGGTGTTACCGTTGTCGTCAATGAGCAGCGTCATCAGTTTGATCAAGTGATTCTGGCCTGCCACAGCGATCAGGCGCTGGCGATGCTGAGCGACCCCACAGACCAGGAAATTCAGATTCTGGGCGCTATCCCCTACCAGAAGAACGATGTGGTGTTGCACACCGATGCCAGCGTACTGCCGTCAAACAAGCTGGCCTGGGCGGCCTGGAATTACATGATCCCGGAGCACAGCACGCAACCGGTTTCGGTCACCTATAATATGAACGTTCTACAGAATTTCGACGACGCACCCGAAACTTTTTGCGTCACTCTGAACCGAAGCCATGATATTGCGCCGGCAAAAGTGATCAAACGTTTCGAGTATGACCACCCGGTCTTCACGCTGGAGGCTGTTGCTGCTCAGGCACGCTATGATGAAATCGGTAACCAGAACCGAACCCATTTCTGCGGTGCT
>JAWOAO010000041.1:0-3755 GCA_046498485.1 Marinobacter sp.
GACCCTGGCAACCGGCTCCGGTGTGCTGATTCGCCTTGAAGACACCGCCTTGCACACCGCCCGATACGAATGGTGGCAACTGGACGGTACGCCTTCCCTGCCCGCCACCCTGACCGAGCTGTCGATGGACGACTGGCACACGGCCAGTATTCGTGCCGGGGTGCCCTGGCTTACGCCCCAAAGCACAGACGCCTATGTTCCTCAGATGCTGAACCTTCAGCACCTGCAAGGCGTTCACTTCAAGAAAGGCTGCTACACCGGCCAGGAAATCATCGCCAGGATGCATTTTCTGGGACAACTCAAGAAAAGTCTGTTTCGCCTTCACTTCAGCGGCACAGACACCGCGCCGAAAGCCGGTACCCGACTGCTGAGCGAAGGCAAGAGTGTGGGCGAGGTCGTTAACGCCGTCGTCACCGGTAACCAGCAAGGCGAGCTGCTCGCCGTCATCCGCCACGACGCCCAGCAAGGCCAGTTTGCACTGGAAGGCGACGCCAAGGTGATGCTTGAGCTGAAGGCACTGCCCTACCCGGTGCCTGAGCGGGAGCCAGCGGCACCGACAGATA
The DNA here is from genome assembly GCA_046498485.1 of Marinobacter sp. Classification (GTDB taxonomy): domain Bacteria; phylum Pseudomonadota; class Gammaproteobacteria; order Pseudomonadales; family Oleiphilaceae; genus Marinobacter. The sequence continues at coordinate 564 of JAWOAO010000041.1, forward strand.
CATAAGTTGACAGGCATAACCGGAAAAATTTGTTATAAATTAACCCACATACCGGTTTACCCAGTGCCCCTCACAGGAGCACCCAGACAAGCGGAACGTTATTGATCATGGCAAACATTGTTGAAACCATTAAGTCGGACCTGACCGAGGCCATTGAAAACGACAAGTTGGTGTTGCCGACACTGCCCGAGGTGGCCCTGCAGGTCAGGGACATTGCCGAGTCCGAGGATTCCGCGATTGCCGACCTGGTCAAAGCTATCAGTAACGACACCGCACTGTCGGCACGGATCATCCGGGTGTGCAACAGCCCGTTGTTCCGCGGCAGCCGGGCCATCGAAAACCTGAACATGGCGGTCAGCCGCCTGGGCATGACCTACACCAGCAATCTGGCCATGGGCCTGGCCATGGAACAGATGTTCCAGGCCACCTCAGACATGATCGACAAACGCCTGCGGGCGACCTGGCAGACCAGTACAGAAGTGGCCGGCGTCTGCCATGTACTGGCTCAGCACTACACCAGACTGAAGCCAGACCAGGCCACGCTGGCGGGTCTGGTGCACCTGATTGGCGTACTACCGATTTTGCGCTATGTCGAAGACCAGGATATCCAGATCAGCAGCATCATGCTCGACAATGTGATTGACCAACTGCACCCACGCATTGGCGCCATGATCCTGAAAAAGTGGGATTTCCCGAAAGAACTGCAAAACGTGCCACTGGAATACGCAAGCTTCCAACGCGAAGTGCCTGCGGCCGACTATGCCGACCTGGTGATGATTGCCAACCTGCAGCTGATCACCGGCACCGACCACCCGTGGAACCAGATGGACTGGACCAGAATCCCGGCGTTCGAGCGTCTGGGGATCGATCCGACGGTCGACATGAACGAGGAAGAAGACCTCAACGCCCAGATGGAAGCGGCGATGGCGCTGCTGCGGTAATCAGCCTGTCCGATAACGCGCAAGCAGCTCTTGCTGCGAAGGCAGGGCCCAGTCCACCGGTGACTGGCCCTGTTGCTCCAGCCATTGGTTGGCTTGAGAGAAGTGCTGGCAACCAAAAAAACCACGATAAGCGCTCAGCGGGGACGGATGCGGCCCCTCCAGAACCAGATGGCGTTTGCGATCAATAATGCGCCCTTTCTTGCGGGCATAATTGCCCCACAGCAAAAACACCACACCCTGACGATGCTGATTGATGGTTTCGATAACCCGGTCGGTAAACGTTTCCCAGCCTTTGCCCTGATGGGCGCCTGCGTGACTCTGCTCGACCGTCAGCACCGCGTTCAATAGCAACACACCCCGCTCTGCCCAGGGCTGCAGGCAACCATGGTCCGGCGGCGCAAGGCCAAGATCCTGTTGAATTTCCTTGAAGATATTAACCAGTGAGGGCGGCGTCGGCACGCCCGGCCGGACTGAAAAGCACAGGCCGTGTGCCTGGCCGGGGCCGTGATAGGGATCCTGGCCCAGAATCACCACCTTGACCTGATCCAGCGGGGTGCTGTTGAGGGCATTAAAGTAATGCTTCTGTTCGGGGAACAGCGTTTTACCGGCGCCCTCCTCGGCCGCCAGAAACTCCGCCAGCTGCCGCAGATAAGGCTGACGGAACTCATCCGCCAGCCACTCGTGCCAACCGCGCCCGGGCCTCAGTTGCTGAGCCAGTGCCTGAGCCGGGTGCATGTTTTACTCGCCCTCTGGCTTCTGTTCAGCTTTGTGCTCCGGGCGTAAGGCCGGGAACAGGATGACATCACGGATCGACGCAGAGTTGGTCAGCAACATGGCCAGGCGGTCAATGCCGATGCCCTCGCCGGCGGTCGGCGGCAAACCATATTCCAGCGCCATCACGTAGTCGTCATCGTAAAACATGGCTTCGTCGTCGCCGGCGTCTTTCTCGGCCACCTGGGCCCGGAAGCGCTCGGCCTGATCTTCGGCATCATTTAACTCAGAGAAACCGTTGGCAATCTCGCGACCACCCACAAAGAACTCGAAACGCTCGGTGACGAATGGGTCGCTGTCCTTGCAGCGGGCCAGCGGCGACACCTCTTTCGGGTACTCGGTAATGAAGGTGGGCTGCATCAGGCGATGCTCGGCAGTCGCTTCGAAGATCTCGATCTGTATCTTGCCCAGGCCCCAGGTATTTTTTATATGAATGCCCAGGTTCTTGGCCAGCTCACGGGCGCTGTCATAATCCGCCAACGGCTCGCGGCTGAGGTCCGGGTTGTAGCGCAGGATGGCGTCGACCACGGTCAGACGTTCGAACGGCTTACCGAAATCGTATTCAATGGTTTCCTCGGTGCCGTCTTTCAGCACCCGGGTATTGGTGACCGTGGTGGTTCCCAGCACCTTTTGGGCAATGGTCCGCAGCATGTCTTCGGTCAGGTCCATCAGGTCATGGTAATCGGCGTAAGCCTGATAAAACTCGACCATGGTGAACTCGGGGTTGTGCCGTGTGGACAAGCCTTCGTTACGGAAGTTGCGGTTAATCTCGAACACCCGCTCGAAACCACCCACCACCAGACGCTTGAGGAACAGTTCCGGAGCAATCCGCAGGTACATATCAATACCCAGAGCGTTGTGACGAGTCACAAACGGACGGGCGGTTGCGCCACCGGGGATCACCTGCAGCATGGGGGTCTCCACCTCCATGAAATCACGATCGGTGAAGTACTGGCGCATGGCACTGATGATGTTTGAACGGGCATAGAACACCCGGCGACTGTCTTCATTTACCATCAGATCGACATAGCGGTGGCGGTAGCGCGCCTCGGTGTCGGTCAGGCCCTTGTGCTTCTCCGGCAGCGGCCGCAGCGATTTGGTGAGCAGGGTGTACTCATCCATGGGGTCCTGGCTATAGTTATTCTTTTGGTTGTGACCTAAAAAGCTATGAATGAAGCCTCTATTACGTTGTATACACGGCTTCTCCTCCTCCCGTTCCTATAGGCAGCAGTGCGATTTTTGTGTTTTTGATGTTGGCAATTGGCTATAGGGTTAAAACCCTGTTCAAAAAGTAGAAAGCTTTTTCCAAAGGGTTTCGCAGGATAAAACCCCTAGGGCTTAAATAATGGCACGGCTTTTGTTTTTAATCGGGTGAAGAAACAATTCTTCACAAAAACGAAAAGCCATGAAAAAGCTAATCCTTACCTCAATGATCGCGCTCCTGCTTGCAGGAAGCGGATACCGGTACTTGGCGCATCCG
>JAWOAO010000205.1:0-8735 GCA_046498485.1 Marinobacter sp.
GGAAACCCTGCCCTACGACCTGTTTTCGCCACACCAGGACATCACATCGAGGCGCATCCGAACCCTGCATCGCCTGCCCTCGACCCAGCACGGCATTCTGGTGGTTCCGGCCCGCACCCTGATGCATCGGCTGGCACCGCCCAGTTATCTGCAGGGCAACACGCTGTTATTAAAGACCGGGCAGACCCTGAACATCGACAGCTGGCGCATGCAGCTGGAAGCCGCCGGTTACCATCACGCCGAAAACGTCTATGAACACGGCGAGTACGCGGTGCGCGGCGCCATCCTGGACATCTACCCGATGGGCTCCAACCTGCCCTACCGGATCGATCTGTTCGATGACGAAATCGAGACCCTGCGAACGTTTGACCCGGAAACCCAGCGCTCAATCGACCGCATCGACCAGATTGAACTGTTACCGGCCCACGAATTTCCCTGGCATAAAGAAGCAAGATCCGGCTTCCGGAACCGCTGGTTCGAGCATTTCCCCCATGCCGACAAGAACTCTCCGGTGTACCAGGACGTCAGCAATGGCATTACCCCGCCGGGCATCGAGTATTATCTGCCGCTGTTTTTCGACAGCACGGCGACGCTGTTCGATTACCTGCCTCCGACCACCCTGGTCTTTACCGCCGATGGTCTGAACGAGGCAGTGGAAGCCTTCGATGCCGAAACCCGCAATCGTCATGAAGATCGCCGGCACGACCGCCTTCGTCCGATTCTGCCGCCGGGACAGCTGTTCCTGCAGCAGGATGAAGTGTTTGGTGAGTTCAAACGCTACCCCCGGGTCACCTGCACAACCGATCTGACCGAAGGCGCCGGCACCGCCAACTGTGGCGCCGATTCACTGCCGGACGTCGCCATGGACGGCCGGGCGGCCGACCCGGCCGGGCGACTCAAGCGTTTTATCCGGGAATTTCCGGGCCGGGTACTGATCTGCGCCGAATCTTCCGGGCGCCGTGAAGCCCTGATTGAAAATCTGGGCGGTCATAACCTGAAACTGACCACCGTCGACAGCTGGCAGGTGTTCCTGGATAACCGGGATACCACTCTGGCCATCACCATCGCCCCCATGGAGCAGGGCATGGTCTTGCCGGAGCAGCAGCTGGCTCTGATTACCGAAACCGCGCTGTTCGGCGAACGGGTGCTGCAGCGCCGGCGCCGGGACAAGCCCACCGAGGTAGACGACGCCGGTTACCGCGACCTGTCCGAACTGCGCATGGGCTCGCCGGTGGTGCACATTGATCATGGTGTTGGCCGCTACAAGGGCCTGGAAACCATCAACGCCGGCGGTGAATCCAACGAGTTCCTGACCCTGGAATACGCCGGCGGCGCCAAGCTCTATGTGCCGGTCTCGAGCCTGCACCTGATTTCCCGTTACGCCGGCACCGATGAAGAACACGCGCCCCTGCACAAACTGGGCACCGATCGCTGGAGCACCGCCAAACAGAAAGCACTGGAAAAGATCCGGGATACCGCGGCCGAACTGCTCGACGTCTACGCGCGCCGCGAGGCCCGCAAGGGCTTCCAGTTTGAAGACCCGAAAGAGGCCTATCGCGCCTTTGCCGCCGGCTTCCCGTTCGAGGAAACCCCGGATCAGCAGCTGGCCATTCAGTCGGTGTTCGAAGACATGACCAGCGAGCAGCCCATGGATCGGCTGGTGTGCGGCGATGTCGGCTTTGGCAAAACCGAAGTGGCCATGCGCGCTGCTTTCCTGGCGACCTGGTCCGGCAAGCAGGTGGCGGTGCTGGTGCCTACAACCCTGCTCGCCCAGCAACATTACGAGTCATTCCGGGACCGTTTCTCTGACACGCCGGTGTCGATCGAACTGCTCAGCCGCTTCCGCACCGGCAGCCAGACCAGCAAGGCCATGACTGCCATTGCAGAGGGTCAGGCCGACATCGTAATCGGCACCCACAAGCTATTGCAGGGCGATGTAAAGTTCAAGAACCTGGGCCTGGTCATTATTGACGAGGAACACCGGTTCGGAGTGCAGCAGAAGGAAAAACTGAAATCCCTGCGCGCCGAGGTGGACATGCTCAACCTCACCGCCACCCCGATCCCGCGAACCCTGAACATGGCCATGGGCCACCTGCGCGATCTGTCGATCATTGCCACCCCACCGGCGCGCCGGCTGTCGGTCAAAACCTTTGTGCGCCAGCGCGAAGAAGCCATGGTCAAAGAAGCGGTGCTGCGGGAGGTCCTGCGCGGTGGTCAGGTGTATTTCCTGCACAACGATGTAGCCACCATCGAAAAAACCGCCGAAGACCTGCGCCGGCTGATCCCGGAAGCCCGGGTGGGCGTGGCCCACGGCCAGATGCGCGAACGCCAGCTCGAACAGATCATGTCGGACTTCTACCACAAGCGCTTCAATGTGCTGGTGTGCACCACCATCGTGGAAACCGGCATCGACGTACCCAGCGCCAACACCATTATTATCGAACGGGCAGACAAGTTTGGCCTGGCCCAGCTGCACCAGCTGCGGGGCCGGGTTGGCCGCTCCCATCACCAGGCCTACGCCTACCTGCTGACGCCGCCGCCCAAGAGCATTTCCGCCGATGCCAAAAAACGCCTCGATGCCATCTCCGAAGCCCAGGATTTGGGCGCCGGCTTTATGCTGGCCACCCATGACCTGGAAATCCGCGGTGCTGGCGAACTGCTGGGCGACGAGCAAAGCGGCCAGATCGAAAGCATCGGCTTTACCCTGTACATGCAGTTGCTGGACGAGGCGGTTAAAGCCATTCGCGAAGGCCGCACACCCAACGCAGACCTGCCGTTGAGCCACGGCACCGAGATAAACCTGCGCATTCCGGCGCTGATTCCCGATGACTACCTGCCGGATGTTCACAATCGGCTGATGTTGTATAAACGCATCGCCAGCGTAAAAGACGATGAAGCATTAAAAGAACTTCAGGTTGAGATGATTGATCGCTTCGGATTGTTACCGGAGCCGGCCAAGAATCTGATTCGCCAGACCCAGCTGAGACTGCAGGCAGAGGCGCTGGGCATTGTGAAAATCGATGCCGGTAAGGAGTGGGTGCGCCTGGAGTTTGGTCCGTCAACACCGGTAGATCCCCTGGTGCTGGTTAAAAAAGTGCAATCCGGGCCGGACACTTACCGGCTGGAAGGCGCCAATAGCTTCCGCTTCCGGCTGAATGACGATTCAACCGGTGGTAAACTCGACGCCATCGCCGCAACGCTCAGTGAACTGGCGCCCGAAGGCAAACCGGCCAAGGCCTCGTGAGCCAACAACGATTCAGGTGGAGTAAGACTCTTGCAAGCCCAACCTTTGTGTTCAAGGCATCCTTTGGCAGTCGCTGGTGCCATGCTGGCAACAGCCCTCACATTCGCGCCCACCGCCTTGATGGCGCAGAGCCCGTCTGGCAACGTTCCCCAGGATTACTACCGGGCTGAACTGGTCATTCTGGAGCGTCTGGTAGACCCCACCGGCATTGAAGAACAGATGTCAGGCAAGTACGTTGAGCCATCAACCCCGCCGGATAAGGCGCTGTGGGTAGACCAGGAGGACGGTAGCCAGCGCAGCGACCTCGACCTGGTGCCTCGCAGCGAACTGCATCTGAACCAGGCCGCCGCCAGGCTTGAGCGCAGTGGCAACTACCGGATACTGGCCGCGACCGGCTGGTACCAGGCATTCCCGCAGGATTACGACGGCGAGCCTATGCAGGTCGCCATTGGCGACTGGCTGACAGACGCCGGCCAACGCGCCGTGGAAGGACACATCGTGGTCGACCGCCAGCGCTTCCTGCATGTAGGCATTCACCTGAATCACTGGATGGTTAACGAAGAGGGCTCGAGCGCAGCTCCGGCACCTGAACTGCCCTCAGAAGATACCGCTGAAAGTGACAGCGAGGAAGTCCTGGTGCTTCAGACTGACTCAGACAGCACCGCGGCCGACCTGGTTGAGGCCTCAGCAACACCCGCTGTCGCCCCGCTACAACTGGTCACCTGGATTCGGGAAACACGCCGAATGCGCAGTGAGGAAATCCACTTTATCGATTCTCCCACCATCGGCGTACTGGTGTTCTTCAAGCGGATTGAGGCCGGGAACTGAGCTGACCAAGATCCGCCATCGAGCGCTCAAGAATCAGCTTGACGCCTGACATGCCCCGCTCAATGGCTTCCTCAATCTCGGCCATGGTGATGACCTGGTCGGTTTTACCGGCCGCCCAGTTCACCACCAGCCCAAGGCTGACGTAACGCATGCCCAGCTCAGCTGCCAATACGGCTTCGGGCATCCCGGTCATGCCCACGATATCGCAGCCATCCCGCTCCATCCGGCGGATCTCCGCCGCCGTTTCAAGCCGGGGGCCCTGGGTCGCCCCGTACACACCCGAAGCAGAGAACGGCACACCAGCCTTGCTCGCCATCCCGACCAGCAGCTCACGGGCGTCCTGATCGTAAGGCCAGGTAAAATCAATGTGGGTTACCTGCTCCAGCTCCCCCTCAAAGAAGGTACTGGCACGACCCCAGGTGTAATCAATCAGCTGGTCAGGAATAACGACATGGGCCGGGCCCATCTGAGGGTGGATGCCACCAACGGCGTTTACGCCTACAACTGTCCGAACGCCGGCATCGTAAAGTGCCTGAAGATTGGCGCGATAGTTCACCTGATGGGGTGGAATCCGGTGCGGATTACCATGACGCGCCAGAAAAATAACCGCCTGCTGCCCCAGCCTGCCCCGCACCAGACTGGAAGAAGGCGCTCCCCAGGCGGTGGTCACCTGCTCTTCACCAGTGATGCTCAGATCACTAAGGCTGGTCAGCCCGGTGCCCCCGATGATACCTACCGGCCCATTGTCAGCGATTGCTGTCATCTGCGCTCTCCATTTGAGTTTCTGTGCTTTGTGCCTGCCGACTCTCTTCGCTATTCCCTTTGCCTGGCTCGGAGCTTTCACCCTCGCGGCCGGCACCGTTGACCTTCAAACCGTCGGGCAAATGCAGAGTGCGAGTCGGGAAGGCCACCTCAGCGCCATAGCTTTCGATGATGTCATTGATCTTGAGCAGAACATCCTCTTTGACTTCATGGAACAGAACCCACTGGGTCGTTTTGGTGAAGGCATAGACCATGATGTCGAGCGACGAGGCGTTGAATGCCAGAAAGTTCACGATCAGTGTTTGCTCGGTCTCGATTTCTTCATGGTTTTTGAGCATCTCCCGGATCTCGTCCACGATGTTCTTCATGGAGCGGACGTCTGCGTAGCGAATGCCGATGGTTTCGGAGATCCGCCGATTGGTCATCCGGGAGGGATTTTCGACCGCAATGGTGGTAAACGTTGCATTCGGCACGTAGAGCGGCCGCTTGTCAAAGGTGCGTACGGTGGTCAACCGCCAGCCGATATGCTCTACCGTGCCCTCGATGTTCCGGTCCGGCGATCGAACCCAGTCGCCCACCTTGAAGGGGCGGTCCAGATGAATAATAAACCCGCCGAAGAAGTTGGCCAGCAGGTCCTTGGCCGCAAAGCCCACCGCAATGCCACCAACGCCCCCGAAAGCCAGTACCCCGGAAATGCTGAACCCGAGTGTTTGCAACGCGGTCAGCACCGCGGTGATGATCACCGCCGCCCGCAGCAATTTACTGATAGCGCTGACCGTGGTGAAGTCCATCGGCTTACGCATCTTTATCGGCGAAACCAGAATCTTTTCAGCCTCCTTGACCAGGCGCAGCAAGCCCCAGACAAACACCCAGACAAAACCAATCTGCAAGAGGGTTCGGTTAGCCGTAAAGACTTCTGCCTCTGAGAACCGGTAAGCCACTTCCGCCGCCCAGTACACACCCTGAAGCCAGATAAACGCCACCACCGGCGTTCGCGCTGCGTGCAGTAGCGTGTCGTCCCAGAGGTTGTTGGTGGTGCTGAATTTCCGCTCCAGCGCACCGAACACCTTCGACACGATAAAGGCCACGGTGGCGGTACTGAAGACCAGCAAGAAAATCAGAATACTGGCACGCCAGCCCTCTGAAAGCATTCCGAAATCTTTAATCCAGTTATTCAAAATGCCCAAGGTTTCCAAGACCATGCCAACCCTCTGAACGACTTTGTTAAGTAATGATGACTCGGGTGCCTGATGTCACCCGATCGAAAAGATCCGCAACATCGTCGTTACGCATTCGAATACAACCATGAGAGCGTGCCACCCCCATAGGCTCGGTATCCGGCGTGCCGTGAATGTAAATGAACCGACGAAACGTATCGACGCCCGGGCCACGGTTACGACCCCACTCGGTCCCGCACAACCAGAGAATCCGCGTGAGAATCCAGTCCCGGTCCGGGTACGTGGCCGCGAGCCCGGGAGTATACCGCTCACCGGTCGGTCGGCGCGCCCTGAATACCGTGTTCAATGGTAACCCGGCGCCAATCATCGCCCGTATGTAATGTTCACCAAGCGGAGTGCAGCCACTGGCATTCCGCTCACCCGGGCCATTGAGCGCGGTCGACACCCGGTAATGGGCCAGTTCATGGCCACCCGGGGCCATCAGCGACAAAGACTGGTGGGCAATAGAGATCGCTACGTGTGCGGTATTTCGGATTCGGGTGCTCACAGGGGCCAGGCTCCCTCCGGTAAAAAACCAGAGCGAAGCCTAACCGAGGCGGGGAAGCTCAGGCAACAGAGACTTTGCTCTCAGGCGGGGGCGTCAGTAGTGCATCCGGCGCCTGCATGCCGGCCGCCAGGAACGGCACCAGCCGCGCGGCGATTTCCTGGACCGAGGTTTCAACACCGGTCTTGTTCTGCAGGATATCCCGCAGCGCATCGCTGCTGGACATGGTGAAGGCAGTGGCACCCAGCATGAACTGGATGCGCCAGTATCGGTCCACGGAAGACAATTCCGGCGTCGCTTCTTTGAGCAATCGCATGAAGCGGCCAAACGGCTGGCTGTACTCCTGCTCAAGAAACTTTCTGAGATGGCCCTGAGACTGGGTATAAGCCAGACCAAGCAGGCGCATAAAGATGGAAATTCCCCGGTCATTGCGCTGGGGCATCCGCACCGCGCTCTCGGTGAGCGCCCACAAGGTCTGGTACAGCGTGGGCGGCTTGCCCTCGCACCGGTCTTGCAGTTGATCGAACGCAGTTTCCAGGGTGGCTGAAAAAGGCGAGAGAAACCGTGCAAATACAGCGTGAATCAAAGCATTTTTCGAGCCAAAGTGATAATTGACAGCCGCCAGATTTACGTTAGCCTTACTGGTGATCATCCGAAGCGACGTTTCGGAGAATCCCCGCTCGGCAAACAGCTCTTCAGCAGCGTCAAGAATGCGGTCAACGGTATCAGACTGAGCCATATTGTTATCAGTGCCTCTAGCAAACGTCTGTTTTAAACATACGTTTGAAGCGGGGTCATGTCAAGTTCGCTCAACCGGCACCGCCGCCACCGACCGCCAATCGTTGTCAATGGCCTCCTGATTGCCTTCAAAGAACGCCTGTTGAACAAGGTTGTAGGCTTTTTCCGCCTCCATCAGGTAAATCAGGTACCGCCGCACGGACTCCCGGCGAGTGATGTTTCTGACCAGCGAGCGTTGCTCGCTGAGCCTGAGCAGATCACTGAACCGGGGGTGTTTCAGAGCCGGGTTGTATGCCGCCATCCGCGCGCATTGCCAGATCAACCCTTCCTTGCCCTCCAGATGCCCGATGTGTTTGCGGGCGTCTTTCAGCAGGCGCTGCCGTTTGACCACCAGGTCGAGGTACGAGGGCTTGCCGCTGTAAATACGCCGGACGAAAGGCACGCCCAGCAACAAAATAATCACAAAAGCGCCAAAACCACCCCCGGCGATCCAGGCAGGAATCACTCCGATCAGTCCGCTGAGGAATACGGAGGCAGCCACCAGGGCACTGAAAACCCAGATATCCCGGCTACGCCGAGCTGCCGCCATCTCATAGTTATCGGGCCAGTCCGGCATCGCCAACAGCTCGAAATCCATCAACAGTACCCGATCGCTCTGGCGCAACATCAACCTGAGTGTTCGTTGCTTCGATTCTGCCTGCGTTTGCTCGATGTGCCCGCTCGCCGTCGACTCAGCCTCATCAACATCGCCCGCACCGGCAAATTCGGCCTGACCAGCATTCGGGGCATCATCTGCAGACTCGTCTTCAAGCAACGGCAACGCGGCGGTGCGTTGGCCCGCAGGCAATGCGGACTGGGGCAAATCCGGCACCGGATCCGCCGCACGCCCGGGCCTTAACACAGGGCCAGAGGCGGCGTTGTCATCGGTTGTGTCTGGTGCAGATTGCTCAGCCATCGGGCTACCTTTATCGACAGTGACTTTATTCGGTATCGGCCTTTCCCTCGCTTTCTTGAACGTCCGGTTTGCCAAGGCATCGCCGTCGGTCTTTCTTGGCAAGGACTCCGACCACCGGTATCCTTGCCCGATCATTCAGGGTTCAGGAGAAGGGTTATGTTTACCGGCATTGTTCAGGGTATCGCAAAAGTGACCGAGATTATCGCGGCCCCGGGCCTGAGCACCCTGGTGATCGACTTTCCCGGCAGCAAGGTTGAAGGCGTGACCATCGGCGCCTCGGTTGCCATTAACGGTACCTGCCTGACGGTCACGCGCCAGCAAGGCACCCGGCTCTATTTCGACGCCATGCAGGAAACCTTGCGCCTGACCACGCTGGGCGGGTTAGTTCCGGGTCGAGCCAATCCGACGCCTGGTGAAGGCAAACCAGGGTCATATAGTCGATAAAGCCTTCGCCGGGGAGGTGACGCTCTCAGTGCAGCTGCCACA
>JAWOAO010000216.1:0-3094 GCA_046498485.1 Marinobacter sp.
GGTGGCAGCGTTCTATAACGCCTCATTTGATGGCCTCGGCAAGCTCTCGGCTTCTGCTGGTTACTCCACCAAGGATAAAGGCCTGAACGACAAGGAAAAGATGGCGGGCGATCTGGATACTATTGGAGGTTCGGTATCCTGGTTACACGATACCGGTATCAACCTGACCGCGGTCTACTCAAATGCCGAAAGCGACGGCGGCCGCGATTCTGATTTTAATATGTTTAAGGTGGGTTACAAAACCGGTAAGCACTCGTTCACCGTGCATCGGGCTGAAGGCAAAGACTTCAATCCCGCCGCGGTGGATGCTGGTGGTAAAAGTGTGGGTACCACAGTTGAAGGCTCCGACGTCGAAATCTACGGCGCCGCCTACGTCTACCAGCCCATCAAGCGACTGGACGTCTACTTTGCCTACAACAACTTCGCGCTGGAGGCCGATAACGGCGATTACGACGATGTTAATATCGCCATGATCGGCAGCCGCCTGAAGTTCTGATAGCGCCATAGCTCAAACAGCCGGGTAGGCCGTCTCAGGTCAGCCCGGCTGTTTGGTTTCCAGGGTGCGCAAAAAGGTGTGATCAACGCCATCAGTGTTGAACCCGGAAGTCCGGGAACTCGCCCGTGGCCGCGTCGACGGTTATGGCGACGTCAGTAACCTCTGCCTTTTCCGGGCCATAGTGGCACCAGTTCGCCAGCGCCTTGAGGTTTGCTTCAGTGCCTTCTGCAACAATGTCAACGCAGCCATCCGGCAGATTACGGACAATGCCTGTCAGGCCGAGTTCACGGGCTTTGTGTTCGGTGGAAGCGCGATAGTACACGCCCTGCACTTTGCCGCTTACCCGCAGGTGCCAACGTCTTGCTGTCATGATGCTCATCCACTGTCTGTCAGGTGATGGGGGCTAACGCAAAAGGCCTCCACCAGGGAGGCCTTTAACCGTTATTACAACCCGAAAGCTTTACTCGAAAGTTCTTGGCCGGACCGTGTCTGGCTTCAGGAACGTCTTGTCGCCGAGGTTGTTGTGATCCCCCAGTACATGGCCGTCTGTTTCTCTGGTTTGGCCATACCTTGAGTTTTTATGAAAGGTGGCACTAGTCTGCTCAAGAGTTTCTTTGATATCACCGGTGTAGCGCGGATCTTGCGGGCGTTCCTGGCTGTTCATATAGTAGGCGATGTCCCAGGCTTCCTGATCAGACAGGGAATTGGGCTGGCCCAGAGGCATGTTGTTTTTGATGAAGCCGGCGGCTGTGTGCACGCGCACAATGCCAGCACCCCAGTTGTTGGAGCCATCACCCCAGGGTGCCGGAAACACGGTTTGATTATCCACGCGCAGGCCCGCGCCATCTTCAGCGTGGCAAACGGAGCAGTTGTCCTGGTAAAGCTGTTCGCCGCGCGCATAGCTTAGCTCTTCCGGGCGCTCAGGCGCCGGGAAACCGCGGCCATAGATGGGCTGCTTGGGATAGACTTCCACGCCGGTTGCCAGCCATTGATGGTAGGCCGTCATCGCCAGCATGCTGTCGCTGCCGTATTCCAGTGGCTTGCCGTTCATGGAATAGGTGAAGCAGCCCGCGATGCGTTCTTCGAGGTTGTTCACGTGATCGTTCTTGCCCCGGAAACCCGGCAAGGTGACGGCAGCTGGCCAGATCGGGGCACTGAACGGCATGCGGCCTTCGCCGAGGTGGCAGCTGGAGCAATTCATGTCGTTAAACACGTTCTCGCCACGCAGTTGCTGGGTATTGGTGAACAGGTCATAACCCCTGCGAATGACCTTCTTGAGTTCAGGATGAATATCCGCTTCCTCGAGGTCCGCCATCGTGGGGGGAATGTGCACCAGCTGGTTTTCTGTCGGAGCAGGAAAGCCCAACTCGGTCAGTGTGTCGATGTATTCCTGCGTTGTGTCGTTTGCCGCCAGGTTGGCCGAGAACAAGACAGTTCCGGACAGGGCGGCGGATAAGAATGTGCGAATCATGATGTCTGTATCCCCTTAGTTGGCACTGGTGCTTTGATTGGCCAGCCACACGGCTACCGCGTGAATGTCGTCATCGCTCATCCGGCGAGCGATGGAGCCCATGAGGTCTTGTGGATCATTCTTGCGGGTGCCGTCTTTCCACGCGTCCAGCTGTGCCTTGATGTAGCCGGCATGTTGGCCGGCAATGCCCGGGAATACGTCACCCGCACCGCGGTTGCCGGGGCCATGACAGCTTTTGCAGGACACAATGTAGTTGGACCAGTCACCACGTTCGGCCAGTTGCTCGCCACGCTTCAGTGTGGCTTCATCGGCGTTTTCGCCGCCCTGGCCGGCGGTGGGTTCGAGTTGGCTGTAATAGGCAGCCACGTCGGCAATTTGCTGGTCATCAAGCATGTTCACGAAAGGCATCATGGTGGCATTTACGCGGCTGCCGGCTTTGATATCGTGAAGCTGCTTGGCAAAATAAGTGGCGTTCAGCCCAGCCAGGCGCGGCCAGGATTCGCCACCCTCAATGTGCTGGCCACTGCCATCGGCTTTGTGGCAGGCGATGCACAGGTTTGCGACTTCAGCACCTCGTTCTGCGCTGCCTTCGGGAGCAGACTGTGCGAAGCCTGCAGAGGCGACAAGCCCCAGTGCCGCCAGTGTTAACGGTATTTTTCTCACGGTCGCTAGTCCTCTCTTGTTGTGTTGCGCCGAACCTTAGCGCATTAAAGTATATTCATATGGCTGGAATAAAGCCGGTGATTCTCGCTTGATGAAGGTCAAGATTGCAAGCGCACTAGCCTAAAGGCTAACCCGGAGATGCGCGAAAGCGGGTTTTGCTTTATTGTCTGAAGTGTAGACTGGAAGTCTGAAAACATCATTGCTAATGAATACAGGGACACTTATGGCGACCGTTGACCCCTCTCAGGATGAGCTCAGGAAGGTTTTGCAGGAAACAGCCGGGCTGCTCGACCTGACCGGGCTGATGGTCGAGGTCGTAGAACGAGCCGATGCCACGCTGGCCGATGTGGAGCACAGCGCCGAGACCTTCAAGAAGTTCCAGAAGGAGCTGACGCCCTACAAGCAGGTGCTCGATCTGTGGGTGAGCCAATACTTCGGGAACAGGCTGGCCAAGGAGTTCTTGA
>JAWOAO010000296.1:0-4301 GCA_046498485.1 Marinobacter sp.
CAATGAGCTGGCACGACACTTTCTGGGGTTGGCCATTGCGCTGCCGGAAAAGCAGCGCAAAATTGCCAACCTGGCACAGGCTCTGCAACTACATCTGGCCACCGGTTATAAATTGTGTGTGCTGGAATATCTTGATAACGGTGGCCTGGAGAAAAACCGTCGACAGGTTGCTACCGCGACTCACCGGGCCATTTCCGAGCTGGCCGCCACCATTGTTCGCTCCCACCAGCTGTACTGCCCGAGCCCGGCACAGAGCTGGCTGGAGTGCCACCGACTGTATCGCTTTGCGCACCGGAACAAACTGAGCACCCTGGAGGTCGATGACGACTCGCTCATCCACCGCCGGTCCAGCACCGTCGCAGACAGCTACAAGCGCATTCTGCTGCTGGGTTGCGCCCGCCCCAATCAGTTGAGGCAGTCCGAACTGACACTGGTTTATGAGTTGATGGAATCCTGGACCGAATTCAGCCAGTGCGGCCCCGATATCGGCACCGACAGCCTGTTCATCATTAATATGGAAGTGGACAGTCCGCCCGTGTATCGCAGTTTGCTGGAACACAAACCCGGCGATGAAAGTTTCGGTTTCGACACCAGAGACCTCTCGAGACAGTTGTCGGAAGTCTTGCACGCGCGAAAGACCCAGGAAAAAAACGTTTCGCGGCTGCAAATATCGCCAAAAGTCAGCGGCACTCTGCTTACGCATCTGGTTCAGGCCCTGGGCATTCTCGCCAAACGTAATTTCAACCGTATCTCCAGTCAGGGCACCCTCGAAATCTGCGTCGGCCTGACCGCGGCGCACTATTTTATCGCCGGGGAAAAGACCTTTGCCGAATTTCTGGACGGCAATGGCAACAACGAGGCCGAACCAGAGCAGGACAACCTGTTCATCCGCAACGCAAATCGCAACATCGACGCCTGGTCTGGCGCCCATGACTCCGGCCCCAACGAGGACCGACTGCACGCGACCGACGCCCCGATTAATTTCAAAACCAGCACCGGAGCCTCAGCACCTGCCGGCTCTGACCGTAACCGACCGCGCGCCCACCATGCATTGTTGATCAATACCAGCCCGGGCGGCTACTGTGTGGCGTGGGAAAGCAATGTGCCAGCCTCCCTGCAAGCCGGCGAGGTTCTGGGGGTCAGAGAACACAGATCGCACCCCTGGAGTGTTGCCGTGGTCCGCTGGTTGCGCCATATCCGTAATCAGGGCACCCAGATCGGCATTGAGCTGCTGGCACCGAGCGCAGCACCCTGCGGTGTTCGCCTGATCCAGAAGATTGGCAACAGCAGTGAATATCTGCGTGGCCTGTTGTTGCCGGAAATCAGCGTGGTCAACCAGGCGGCGACGTTGATCACTCCGAGATTACCGTTCCAGAGTGGCAGCCGAATCACGCTGCTTCACGACGCCCGGGAAAATCAGGGCCACCTTATGAAAAAACTGTCGGCCACTGGCAGTATCAGTCAGTTCGAACTGAAGCTGCAAAGCCCGACCGTGCCGAAAGCACAACATGGTGCACTGTCGTCATCGGCCAGCGCCACCGAAGATGAATTTGATTCCCTGTGGCCATCGTTGTAAAACAATCAGGAAGGAGGACTGTGATCCACCACCCATGCGTACCCATGAGACGTCTTACGAATGCAGAAAAAAAACGCGACTGTACACCTGCTGATTCTTGATCCCTCTCAAAACGATGCGGAATCCATGATCAGCCTGCTCCGCAATTCAGGCAAGGCCACGCGCGCCCACCGAATAACCTCTGAGGAGGATCTCGAAGACGCGCTCAAGACCAGTAACTGGGATTTGTTGCTGGCCAGGGATCTGCCGCAGGACTTTGGCGCCGATGATGCGCTCGCTATGGTCAAGCGCATGGATAAAGACATTCCCTTCATAGTGCTGACGGAGGAGCCGAGCAGAGAACGGACGGTCAATATTATCCGTGCCGGTGGTCAGGACGTCGTCCCTTTCGAATACAAAGACCTTCTGGTGCTGGTGGTAAAGCGCGAGCTGGCCGCTCTTGACGAGCGCCGCAGACGTCGCGCGCTGGAATCCCATTTACGCGAAGCCGAACAGCGTTGCCAGCTGCTGCTGGAAAGCTCAAAAGACGCCATCGCCTACATCAACGACGGCATGCACATCTATGCCAACCAGTCCTACCTGGAATTCCTGGGCTACGACGACATCGACGACCTGATCTGCATTCCGGTACTCGATACCCTGACCCCCGAAAGTCAGGACAAGTACAAAGGCTTCATGAAGGCCTTTGCAGAAGACGGCAAAGACGGTGCCACGCTCAACTGCACTGCCCGGCGCAGTGACGACCAGGAATTTAATGTCACCATGTCGGTATCTGCCGCCACCTACGACGGCGAGACCTGCACGCAAATTGTACTGCAACCCGAACACAGCGACGCCGAACTGGAAGAAAAACTCAAACAGATCAGCAGTCAGGATCTGCTGACCGGCCTGTTCAATCGTCAGTATCTGATGGATGCACTGGCACAAGCGGTCGCCACGGCCGGCAAGACTAACGAAACCGGCGCTCTGGCCTACATTGCGCTGGATAGCTTTATCAGTATGAAAGCTCAGGTCGGCATTGCCGGTGCAGACCTGCTGCTGGGCGATCTGGCCACCCTGTTGCGCGAGCAGGCCGGCGACGACATCACCCTGGCCCGACTGAGTGATGACGCCTTCTGCCTGATGTGCCTGCCTTGCGATGAAAAGACCATGGAGATCACCTGTGAGCGGGTCAGAAAAGCCGTTGATGACCATCTGTTCGAAATCAACGGCAAAACCATCCCGCTGACCGTCTCCATTGGCATCGCGGCCATCACCGAAAACGCGCCTAAGGCCGAGGAACTGATGGCCCGCACCCATACCGCCTCTGCCGAGGTGAAAAAACTGGCAGGTCACGAGCGCGGCAACGGGATTCTGGTGTACAACCCGACGGATTACGAGAGTCTGGACGAGCACAACTCGGTAGAGGCCATTCTCAAAGCGCTGGATGAAAATCGCTTCCGCCTGCTGTTCCAGCCGATCATCAACCTCAGGGGCGAAGGCGAGGAACATTACGAGGCCTTTGTCCGGATGCTCGACAAGGACAACGAGGAAGTCTCTCCTTACGACTTCCTGCCGCCCATGGGCCCGACCGACACGGCCATCAAGATCGACCGCTGGGTCATTCTGCAGACCATCAAACAGTTGGCCAACCACCGTTCAAGGGGCCACGACACCCGGCTGTTTCTGAACATCACGGCAGAAACCCTGCAGGATAAAACGTTTACGCCCTGGCTCAGCGTTGCCCTGAAAGCCGCGCGTCTGCCCGGCGATTCACTGATCTTCCAGATCCGGGAAGGCGACGCCAACAATTATATGAAGCAGGCCAGGGAGTTCACCAAAGCGGTGCACGAGCTGCACAGCAAGGTGTCCATCAGTCAGTTCGGCTGCGCCCTTAGCCCCTTTAACACCCTCAAGCATATCGAAGCGGATTATGTGAAGATTGACGGCTCCTTCACCGAAGAAATCCAGAAGAGCGACCAGGCCAAAGAACAAGTCAAGGAAATGGTGAAGAGCCTGCAGAATGCCGGCAAGCTCACCATCATTCCGCTGGTTGAAAACGCCGGTGTGCTGGCCACTTTGTGGCAGGCTGGCGTTAACTATATCCAGGGCTACTACCTGCAGGCACCGGTACCGGAGATGAATTACGACTTCGGGGACAACTGACCAGAACCGGTCACGTTGAACACCAAGGGCGAGGCCTCAACAGCTCGCCCTTGGTGCGTTCAGAGCCCGGTGTTTTGCAGGGTCTGATTGGTCTCGCTTTCGCGGAAACCGATCAGATACAGAATGGCATCCAGCCCCAGGGTCGAGATGGAATGCCGCGCCGACTCCTTGACCAGCGGCTTGGCGCGGAAGGCCACACCCAAACCGGCCTGGCTCAGCATGGGCAGATCATTGGCGCCATCGCCCACTGCAATCACCTGTTCCCGGGAGATATGCTCTTTTTCGGCAATCTCCAGCAGCAATTCCGCTTTGCGCTTGCCATCAACAATCTGGCCTTTGACCTGACCGGTAACCTTGCCGTCGACAATATCCAGCTCATTGGCGTAAACGTAATCGATGCCCAGTTTTTGCTGCAGGTGGCGGGCAAAGTAGGTAAAGCCACCAGACAGAATGGCGGTCCGGTAGCCCAGCGCCTTGAGACTGAGGATAAGATGCTCGGCCCCTTCGGTCATGCGCAACCGGTTGGCAATGCCCTCCAGTACCGATTCATCCAGGCCTTTGAGCAACGCCAGCCGTTCGG
>JAWOAO010000343.1:0-3622 GCA_046498485.1 Marinobacter sp.
GCCGCTGCTGGTCGACTACCTGATGTCCCATGCCGGAAAGTAATCCGGGCAATCCTCCGGAGACCGGCAGCCCCGCTGCCGGCCTCTCCGGCCAGGACGACAAAAACCAGCGCTACTGGTTTCACATCCTCGCCCAGAACACCGTCAGCGCCCGCAACCTCCACGCGATCAAACTCGTGGACAAAGCCTGGCAACAGGGCGACCGCGTGTGCGTGCTGTGTGATAGCCAGCAACAGGCCGAAGAACTGGACGAACTGCTCTGGAACTTCACCCCGGAGGCGTTCATCCCCCACAGCATCGCGACCGACCCAGCCACCCCCTGCGACGAGCCTGTTGGTCTCCTGCTCTACCCGCCAGCGGCCACCGACTGGGACACCGTCATCATCCTGTCCGCCACCCTCCCAGACGACGCCAACCAATACCGCCGACTGGCCCTGGTCGCCCACAACGACTCGGCCGTGCTTGATCAGGCTCGGGGGCATTACAAGCAGCTGCGGAAGCTGGGAATTGAAGCCCGGGTGCATGATATGCGGCGGCGGTGATTGTTTTTTTTGCTACGGACGCTCACGGACAAAAAGCAAAAAAAACAGAACTCACCAGCGCACAGCAATGAAGTCAGATCTGTGGGGTTGGGGGTAGGCTTTCCAAAAATCTCGGAGGCCATGGATGGCCGGAGCGAAGCGCACATGGATGTGCTCGTAGCGTTTTTTGGAAAGCCTATCCCCAACTCCGCAAGGCACCCAACAGACAGGCTACATGCCGAACCAAGCCAACCAAACCAGCAGGCAAGGTTTTACAGGGGTTCGCCGCATCAACAGCGACCATGTATAATCGGCGCATCCCTAAAATCCCTATGTGAATCAACCAAAACGGTCACTGCGAAATCCCATGGAAAAAACCTACCAGCCAGAAAACATCGAGCGCCAGTGGTACCAAAACTGGGAAGCCAAAGGCTATTTCCGTCCCAGCGGCGAGGGCGACGCCTACAGCATCGCCATCCCGCCACCTAATGTGACCGGCAGCCTGCACATGGGCCACGCCTTCCAGCACACCATTATGGACACCCTCGCCCGCTACAAACGCATGCAGGGCCGTAACACATTGTGGACCGTCGGCACCGACCATGCCGGCATCGCCACCCAGATGGTGGTCGAACGCAAACTGGCCGCGGAAGAAGACAAAACCCGCCACGACCTGGGCCGGGACGAATTCATCAAACGCATCTGGGACTGGAAAGACCACTCCGGCGGTACCATCACCCGCCAGATTCGCCGCCTCGGCAATTCCGTGGACTGGGACAACGAACGCTTCACCATGGACGACGGCTTCTACAAGGCGGTCCAGGAAGTGTTCATCCGCCTGTACGACGAAGGCCTGGTCTACCGTGGCAAACGGCTGGTGAACTGGGACCCGAAACTGCACACCGCCATCTCCGATCTGGAAGTGGAGAACAAGGAAGAAAAGGGCTACTTCTGGCACCTGCGCTACCCCCTGGCGGACGGCGCGCACACCAAAGACGGCAAAGACTACCTCGTGGTAGCCACCACCCGCCCGGAGACCCTGCTCGGCGACACCGCCGTCGCCGTGCACCCGGACGACGAGCGCTACCAGCACCTGATTGGCCAGCACGTACTGCTGCCGCTGGTAAACCGCAAGCTCGAAATTATCGCCGATTACCATGCCGATCCCGAAAAGGGCTCCGGCTGCGTGAAGATCACCCCGGCCCACGATTTTAACGACTACGCCGTTGGCAAACGCAACAACCTGACCATGATCAACGTGCTGACCCAGGACGCCAACATCCGGGCTGTGGCCGAGGTGTTCAACGCCGATGGCACCGAAAACACCGAACTCGACGGCACCTTGCCCGCCGCCTACGCTGGCCTGACCCGCGAAGCGGCGCGCACACAGATCGTCGCCGACATGGAAGCCGCCGGCCTGGTACAACAGGTCGAAGACCACGTGCTGAGCGTGCCTCGTGGCGACCGTTCCGGCCTGATCATCGAGCCCATGCTGACGGACCAGTGGTTCGCCGATGCCAAAACCCTGGCCCAGCCGGCCATTGAAGCAGTTGAAGCTGGCCGCATCCAGTTCGTGCCCAAGCAGTACGAGAACATGTATTTTTCCTGGATGCGCGACATTCAGGACTGGTGCATCTCCCGCCAACTGTGGTGGGGCCACCGGATTCCCGCCTGGTACGACACCGAAGGCAACATCTACGTTGGCCGCAACGAAGACGAAGTGCGCCAGAAACACAGCCTCGGCAACCAGGTTGAACTTAAGCAGGACGACGACGTCCTGGACACCTGGTTCAGCTCCGCCCTGTGGACCTTCGGCACTCTGGGCTGGCCGGAAATCACCGAACGCCTGAAAACCTTCCACCCCACTGACGTGCTGGTGACCGGTTTCGACATCATTTTCTTCTGGGTAGCCCGGATGATCATGATGACCATGCACTTCATGAAAAACGAAGACGGCACTCCGCAAGTCCCGTTCAAGACCGTCTATGTCACTGGCCTGATCCGGGACGAGCACGGCGACAAGATGTCCAAGTCCAAGGGCAACGTTATCGACCCGCTCGACATGATCGACGGCATCGCGCTGGACGACCTGCTGGACAAGCGTACCGGCAACCTGATGCAGCCCAGGCTGGCCGAGAAGATCGGCAAGCGCACCCAGAAAGAGTTCCCGGAAGGCATCGCCGCCCATGGCACCGATGCCCTGCGCTTCACCCTGGCGGCCATGGCCACCACCGGTCGTGACATCAACTGGGACATGAAGCGCCTGGAAGGCTACCGTAACTTCTGCAACAAGCTGTGGAACGCTGCCCGCTATGTACTGATGAACACCGAGGGCGAAGACTGTGGCGTCAATGACGAGCCGGTTACGCTGTCTCTGGCCGATCGCTGGATCATCAGCGAGTTGCAGCATTGCGAGCAGGAAGTGATCCGGCACCTGGAACAGTACCGCTTCGACCTGGCCGCCTACGCGCTGTACGAATTTATCTGGAACGAATACTGCGACTGGTATCTGGAACTGTCCAAGCCGGCTCTGAACGATGACAATGCCAGTGCGGAAGCCAAGCGCGGCACCCGCCGTACCCTGGTGCGGGTGCTGGAAGCTGTCCTGCGCCTGGCGCACCCGATGATGCCGTTCATTACCGAAGAAATCTGGCAGCGCATTGCGCCACTGGCCGGCAAAACCGGCGACAGCATCATGTTGCAGCCGTTCCCGCAGCCGGATGAAAGCAAGCAGGATGCCGCCGTTACCGCCGATATCGAATGGCTGAAAGGCGTCATTGTTGCTGTGCGCAACATTCGTGGTGAAATGAACATCTCCCCCGCGAAAAAGATCCCGGTATTATTGCGCGGTAAAGACGCAGACGACAAACGCCGCATGGACGACAACCGACAGTTCCTGATCTCCCTGGCCAAGCTCGAAAAACTCGAATGGTTTGAAGGCGACAAAGCGTTTAATGAGATCCTGTGCCTGGCGCGCGCTATCGCGGATCAAGGCAACATCCTTACGATCGGGAGGTTGTTCATCGGGGCTGGAGTGGAGCAAATCGGCCAGGTTAACGATACCGGTGAGGATATTATTAAAGTCGTGGGAGAGGCTCCCG
>JAWOAO010000358.1:0-8463 GCA_046498485.1 Marinobacter sp.
CCAAGTTTTATATGGAAAATGGCGAAACTATCCTCGTTAGTAAGCCATTAAAAAAATATGAAGACCTTTTATCCGGTTTTGGATTTTGCCGGGTACACCAATCTCACCTTGTTATCCTGGCCAGAGCCTGGCAGCAGCTCGATGCCTGCTACCAGGCACCCAGCGAAGAGAATATCGAGCAGGAAGGTGCGGCCGATGCCGGCTTTCACATGGCCATCGCTGAAGCCAGTCATAATGTGATTCTGCTGCACACCATGCGCAATCTGTTCAACCTGCTGAGGAGCGACATCGTCACCAACATCGGCGGCATGTACTCAAAACAAGTGAAAACCCGTCAGGGCCTGATCGACCAACATCAGAAGCTGTATGCCGCAATCATCGAAGGCCGGGCCGATGACGCCAGAGCCATCGCTGCCGAGCACATCGAATTTGTGCAGAAAACCATTGCCGAACACACGGAAAGTGAGCGCCGGCGGGAGCGGGCGCTAAGGCGGGAAAACCGCTAAAGACAGGTGTAAAAAAGCCGGGGAGTTCCCCGGCTAAAAGCAATCACACGATGCACCAACACAATGCATTGTCCTGATGAGTGATCAGGGTAACCGCCTCAGATGTCTTTTTCGTGACACCGCCAATTACTGAGGCAACTTTTCCCAAACGGTCAGTTCGGAAAAGCTGTGCTGGAATTTGTTACGGGTCTCCCGGATCACAAACGGCAAGCTCCTCGGCTCGCCCAGCAGCCGGAAGTGCGGCGACAGCATGTCTTTCAGGCCGTCCAGCGTTGAATAAGGCTGGCCGTCTTTGATCACACCACCCACCCACTCCGCTTTCGGCGTGTAGTCTTCCAGCCAGGTGTAGGGCGACGCAATCACCAGCAGACCAAGGTCGTTGATGCGCTCATGAATGGTTTCCAGGAACAGCGACGGCTTGTACAAACGATCAATCAGGTTACCGGCCAGCACCAGATCGTAATCGCGGTAATCCGGCCCCAGCTCACAGGCATCGCCCTGATGAAAGGCCACCTTGCGGGCCGCGTCGGTCAGGCCCAGCGAAGCCAGTGACCGCTGCTGATAGCTGACCAGTTCGCCTTCCTCCGGCCGGGCATAACGCGCCACGCCTTCACGCACCACGTCCCGGCAGGTGTCGATAAAGGTCTGCGAAAAATCGACGCCATCGACATGGTCAAAATGCCGGGCCAGCTCCAGCGCCGTCCGGCCGCAGGCACAGCCTATGTCAATTGCCCGGCAGGTAGCCCGGCCGTCCAGCGCAGCAATCGCGGCATCGGCCAGCTCTTTCGGGAAATTGGCCTCGCCGTGCCAGGATTCACCAAAGTTAAATTCCAGATACTGCGCCAGCGTAGTGTCGTTTTCATAGTAGCCGCTTGGCTGATTCACATTCCCCTCCTCACATCAGGCCTGTTGATGATGCTATTGTAGATGACTGGCTGTTATGCACCGACCGATTCCGATCTGGCTATAAACTCTATGACTATTTTTCCTGACTACTCCCTGCTGGAACTGGCTTCCGTTCGCGAGGGCGACACCGTACAGGCCACCCTCGCCAACAGCGTGGCCTACGCGCAGCATGCCGAAAAGCTCGGCTTCAAGCGGTTCTGGCTGGCAGAGCACCACAACATGGAAGGCATTTCCAGTTCGGCCACGTCGGTGCTGGTGGGGCACATCGCCGGTAAAACCGACACCATCCGGGTTGGCTCAGGCGGTGTGATGCTGCCCAATCATCCGCCGCTGGTAGTCGCCGAACAGTTTGGCACGCTGGAATGCCTGTATCCCGGTCGCATTGATCTGGGCCTGGGCCGTGCCCCTGGCACCGATCCGGTCACCGCCAGGGCACTGCGCCGGGAGGGCCTGGGCGCTGACCAGTTTCCGGAGGATGTCGAGCGCCTGCAAACGTTACTTGGTCCACTGCAACCAGGGCAAGCGGTAAAAGCCATTCCCGGCGCCGGCACCGAGGTGCCAATCTGGTTACTCGGATCCAGCCTGTACAGCGCACAGCTGGCCGCCCTGCGGGGGCTGCCCTACGCCTTTGCCGGCCATTTTGCGCCGCGTCTGTACCGCGAGGCTCTGCGAGTGTACCGGGATCTGTTCCGGCCTTCAGCGCAACTGAACAAGCCCTACGCGATGCTGGCCATTCCGGCGATACCGGCGGAATCCATGGAGCAAGCGCGATACCTCAGCACCACCAGCTACCAGCGTATTCTGTCGTTATTCCGCGGTCAGCCGCTGTGGATGAAGCCCCCGGTTGAGTCCATGGACGGCCTGTGGAATGCCGGCGAGAAAGCCAGTGTGCAGGACTTCCTCGGTTTGCAGATTATGGGTGACGCCAACGACCTGCGCGAACAACTGGACAGCCTGTTGTCCGACATCGAGGTCGACGAGCTGATGTTCACGGTGGACATTTACGATCCCGCCAAACGCTGCCAGGCGCTGGATATTCTGGCACAAACCCGGCACTACAGCACAGCGTCCAGCGCTTCAATCAACTGAGGGTCGTCTGGCCGCACCCGGCTGGGAAAGCTTGCCGTCACCTGGCCATCCCGGTTCAGCACGTATTTGGTGAAGTTCCACCGGGGCGGCTGGCTCTGGCGGTTCAGCCCCTGAAAAACCGGGTTGGCGCCGGTTCCGGTCACCGGACCCGGCGCAATCATGGTAAAGGTGACGCCAAAATTGACGAAGCACACCTCGGCGGCTTCCTCTTCTGAATTCGCCTCCTGGCGGAAATCATCGCTGGCGAAACCGACCACCACCAAGCCTCGTGACTGGTATTCCTTGTGCAACGCTTCCAGGCCTTCAAATTGCCCGGTATAGCCACAACGGCTGGCCGTATTGACTACCAGCAGGGGCTTGCCAGCCGCCAGTTCACACAGGTTCACGCTGTCTTTCGAGTGCAACTTGCGCTGCTGATGATCGAGAAACGCGGGGCACTGCTCGGCCCATGCCGGGGCAAAGACGCCCGCGAATAATAGCAACCCTAAAACATGCACAGTCGGCCGATGCATTGATTGACTCCCCTTCTGAAAACCCCAGTCGTATTGATGTTTACGATAGCGCTCAGCAAAACGCTCATCGAGCCGCGCCTTTCTCATGAATGCCGGATTAAATTCCGTCAACAATTGACTCGAGTCATCCAAATTCCGTGCACGGCCGAATCATTTTGATAGGGTAGTATCGTTGTCCTGCCCTTTGCCAAGCCAGCGTTCCGGCAGGGGCAATCCAATTATTATGATGAGAGAGGAGCCAACAATGAGCGATTTCAGTAAAAGTCGACGGGTGTTTCTGCGTACCGCTGCGTTAGGTGTTATTGCCGTCCCGCTGGCAAAAGTTGCCACCCATGTACCAGTCGCACACGCCCAAAAGCCGAAAGCTGAGGACGGTCATGCACTGGACTACGTGAACAATGGGGCCGACAGCGATCACGACAAGTACCAGGAAGGAAACAAGTGTTCCAACTGCGCCTTCTGGGCCGGCGAAGAATCTGACGGTTGGGGCGGTTGCCGTCACCCGCAGTTCAGCAGCGTTCTGGTCAATACCGAGGGCTGGTGCAATACCTACGTACCAGGTGGCTGACACCAGGACGAGTGTCCTTGGTAACACACCGAAGGCGGCCACCAGGCCGCCTTTTTATTGATTTACCCCTTCCAGAAAAATCACGCCAAACCGCGCCTACCCCCGTTTCGGATTCGAATAAACCCAGAATTCATGAACTTGCGACATACAAAACCTGTCGCCAATATTCTCTGATTTTAGTCATTTCCTTGCGAAAACCCCGTTGTTTTGCCAGTCTTGAGTGATGTAACAAAGGCTTTCAGCAAAAAAACAAACGGAGACAACGCGATGAGCAACACAAGTAAGTTCCGGAAACTGATTGGTTTTTCGGCGTTCGCCTTTGCCGCGCTGACGGCGGCAAACTCGGTAAACGCAGCCAACTGGCGCTATGCCCATGAAGAGTACGAGGGTGATGTTCAGGACGTTTACGCCTATAAATTCAAGGAGTACGTGGAAGAGAACTCTGACCATAACGTTCAGGTCTTCCGCTTCGGCGAGCTGGGCGAGTCTGATGACATCATGGAGCAGACCCAGGCTGGCATTCTTAACTTTGTTAACCAGTCCCCGGGTTTCACCGGCTCGCTGATCCCGGAAGCACAGATTTTCTTTATTCCCTATCTGCTGCCGACCGACTTTGAAACAGTCATCGAGTTTTTCAACGAAAGTGAAGCCATCAACAAGGACTTTCCGGAGCTTTACGCCGAACACAATCTTGAGCTGTTGAAGATGTACCCCGAGGGCGAAATGGTTGTGACTCTGGACGAACCGATCACCAGCCCTGAAGGCTTCGAGAACAAGAAAATCCGGGTTATGACCAATCCATTACTGGTGGAAACCTACAACGCCTTTGGTGCTACCCCGACCCCGCTGCCCTGGGGTGACGTTTACGGCTCACTGCAACAAGGTATGATCCAGGGTCAGGAGAATCCGATCTTCTGGATCGAGTCCGGCGGTCTGTACGAAGTATCACCCAACCTGATTTTTACCGGCCACGGCTGGTTCACCACGGCCATGATGGCCAACAAGAATTTCTTCGACGGCTTGTCCGACGACGATAAAGAGCTTGTTCGTAACGCAGCAGACTACGCTTACGAAGAAATCCTGGTGCATATCGACGGCCTGGCTGACGAAGCCCTCGCCAAGATCCAGGCAGCCAATGACGAAGTAACGGTCACCCGCCTGAACGAAGAGCAGATCCAGGCTTTCCGCGAGCGAGCGCCCCAGGTTGAGGAAGAGTTTATTAACATGACGGGCGACCGTGGCGAAGAACTGCTGAACCAGTTCAAGAAAGATCTCGAGGCAGTTCAGGGCAAATAAAACGGCAGGATTCAGGGGCTGACCTTGGTCATTCCCTGTTGTCCGGACCCTGTTTCAACCCGCCCCGCCGGGGAATTCACCGGCCTGGGGCCAAATACTCTGGAGCAGACCCCATGTCCGAGAACTCCCCGGATCTGGAAGACGATACTGGCACCTATGAGTCCGGCCTGCCCGGTTTTCTGGGAGTCATTGACGAAGGCATTGCCAAGGCAGAGGCCATCATGCTCGCCGTTGGCGTGATCCTTATGGCCGTCAACACGTGCGCCAATGTCATCGGGCGCTTTGTTTTCGGCGAAGGTCTGTTTTTTTCCGGCGAAATCAACCGCATTCTGATCATCCTGATTACGTTTGCCGGTATCGGCTACGCAGCCCGCCATGGCCGCCACATCCGCATGTCGGCGATCTACGACGCCTTGCCCGCCAAAGGCCGTAAAGTGCTGATGATCTTCATTTCCCTGTTCACCTCGATGGTGATGTTTTTCCTGTGTTATCACGCCTACGGTTACATTGAAACGCTGTACAGCCGCGGCCGAATTCTCCCAGCACTGGGTTTTGAGATCTGGTGGATTTATATCTGGGTACCCATCGGATTTGCCATAACCGGCATCCAGTATTTGCTGACGGCCATCAAGAACCTCACCAGCAAGGATGTTTATCTCTCCACCAGTGTGATTGACGGCTACGCGGATAGTGAATCGGAAGTCTGAACCCTGCTGCGGCTCTAACAAAGGATAGTCTCATGGCAACTATAATGATGGCGATCATGATCGGGCTACTGCTGCTTGGGTTCCCGATGATGATCCCGCTGACCACCGCTGCCGTGGTCGGTTTTTTTATGATGTTTGACGGCTTCGGCCAGATGCAGACCTTTATCCAGCAGATGATGGGTGGTATCCGGCCGGCATCGTTGATTGCAGTACCCATGTTTATTCTGGCCGCCGATATCATGACCCGGGGCCAATCCGCTGACCGGCTGATCAATATGGTCATGTCGTTCATCGGCCATGTCAAAGGAGGGCTGGCCATCAGTACTGCCACCTCCTGCACCCTGTTCGGTGCGGTATCCGGCTCGACCCAGGCCACGGTGGTCGCGGTCGGTTCGCCACTGCGACCGAAGATGCTCAAGGCGGGCTATTCCGACTCTTTCACCCTGGCCCTGATCATCAATGCCAGTGATATTGCTTTTCTGATCCCGCCCAGTATCGGCTTCATTATTTACGGGGTTATATCCGGCACCTCCATTGCCGAGCTGTTCATTGCCGGCATCGGCCCCGGGCTGATGATTCTGGCCATGTTTTCAATTTATTGCCTGATCTATGCTTATGTGAACAAGGTTCCCACCGAGGCAAAGGCCAGCTGGCGAGAGCGGGGGCTGGCGGTTCGGGACGCTTCCTGGCCAATGATGTTCCCGGTTATCATTGTTGGCGGCATCTACGGCGGCATCTTCAGCCCGACCGAAGCCGCAGCGGTCTGTGTGCTTTACGCCTTCCTGCTGGAATTCGTGATCTTCCGTTCAATGAAACTCAACCACATCTATCGGATCGCCAAATCCACCGGCCTGATTACCGCGGTGGTATTTATTCTGGTGGCGGTCGGTAACGGCTTCTCCTGGATCATTTCCTTTGCTCAGATTCCCCAGACCATTCTGGAAGCGGTGGGGGTTAATGACGCCGGCCCGGTCGGCGTGCTGATTGCCATCTGTATCGCGTTCTTTGTCGCCTGCATGTTTGTCGACCCGATCGTAGTGATCCTGGTGCTGACGCCGATTTTTGCGCCGGCGATTCAGGCCACCGGCCTGGATCCGGTGCTGGTGGGGGTATTGATTACCTTGCAGGTGGCCATAGGTTCGGCTACGCCACCCTTCGGGTGTGACATATTCACCGCCATAGCGATTTTCAAACGCCCCTATATGGAGGTTATTCGCGGCACTCCCCCGTTCATTTTCATGCTGGTGGCGGCAGCCGGGCTGATCATCGCCTTCCCGGATATCGCACTGTTCCTGAGGGATCTGGCCTACAGGGATTGAGCCGGATTCCCGGTCAAATGACAGGAGACTGCTATGTTCAAAAGGATTCTGGTGGCCGTGGACGGCTCCAAGACATCACTGAAAGCACTGACCAAGGCCATCGACCTTCAGACACTGATCCCCGATGCCGAAATTTTTATTATCTGTGTGTACAAACATCACAGCCTGTTTGAGGCCTCCCTTTCTATCGCGCGGCCAGACAACGTGGATATCCCGGATAAGGTGCTGTCAGACTACGCCAAGGACGTGGTTAACCACGCCAAGGAGCTTGCCGAGGAACAGGGTGCCACCAAGGTCCGGGGCTTTGTGAAGGCCGGACGACCCTCAAAAGTGATCGTCAAGTTCGCTCAGGAAAAGGAAGCCGACCTGATCGTGGTCGGCACCAAAGGCACCCACAGCGACAAGGATGGCATGTTTCTGGGCAGCGTCTCCCACCGGGTGGCCTCCCATGCCAAATGCCCGGTGCTGGTGGTTTAAGGGAAGATCTGACCTTCACACATTGGCCGCGACCACCCGGTTGCGGCCAGCGTTTTTGGCCCGGTACAGCGCCCTGTCGGCGATACGAAACAGCTCGTCGAAATCCGCCGAACTCTCCGGCCAGCAGGCAACGCCAGCAGAAATCGTCAGCGCGCTCAGGCTTTGTCCCTGATAGACCAACGGCGTGTCTGCTATCGCCCTGCGTAACGCCTCCGCACGAAGGCGCGCTTCATCCAGGGGTGCACCCGGCATCAGCACGGCAAACTCCTCTCCGCCATACCGACACACCGTGTCACTGCCCCGAAAATACTGTCCAAGCATGCCGCCGACCATTTTCAAAGCTTCGTCACCAGCCTCATGGCCATGGCTATCGTTAAACACTTTGAAATGGTCAATATCGAGCATCAGCAGGCTCAGCGGCGACCCCGTACGCAGAGACACCTCTTGTTCGTGGCGAAAAAACTCATCAAAATGACGACGATTCTTCAGGCCGGTCAGACCGTCTTCGTAGGAAAAGCGCTGCAACTGCTCCCGCAGCACCAGGCCAGACAGGGTGACCCCCATTTTTTCAACCGACTGGAAAACCCAGGCCACAATCCGCGCGGTACCGTATTCTTCCAGGCCCCTTGGCAGCTCCGGCCGGGATAGCAGCAACACACCCGCCGGCCGGTTGCCGGTGTTATCAGGCTCCACTCTCAGGAAAAAGCAAAGTTGCTCTGGCACAGACAGATGCCTGACCAGCATCGCTGTGGGCTCCAGGTGCGAAACATCCCCATCCAGAACCAGTGGGAAGGCCTGTTCCGAAATCTGGCCCCAGCTCAATACCCGCTCGTATTGGCCCGCTTTAGTTTGGCGATAGAGGCAGCCAGACATCGGCAGATATAGCCCTGGGAGCGCACTCAAGAGCCTGTCGAATGCCTGCTCCAGGGTAAAGCAGTCCTGGAGACCGGCGATGATGCCCGCCAGCTCCTGGCTCTTGTTGCTCTCCAGAGCCAGCCTACCAGCCCCCCCACCACCGATGCCAGGGCACCTTCCATTCCTGCCACCACCACCGCCACATTGGCTTTGAAAAGATCCTCGCAA